>JABJFP010000303.1 GCA_018662715.1 Methanobacteriota archaeon
AAAGTTTTCTGTAACTTGATTTTTATTCATTCCGGTGACGAGTATTTTCATATTTTAATCCAATCCCATTTTATATTAGCTTCTTCAAACATTCCTTTAGTCATACTACACGAAAGTTTCCAATGATCTGGAACTTCGTGTATAGGCGATACAACTCTTTTTACACCTACTTGTATTAACCCTTTTGCGCAATCATGACATACCGGTAATCCGTACGTATAAACAGTAGATCCTTCTAATGATACACCATTTTGCGCTGCATTATATATAGCATTCATTTCTGAATGTACGACGTATTTATATTTAGTTTCTCTATCATTATATCTTTCATCATCTTTAATGCCTCGAGGAAACCCGTTATAACCTTGAGCTATAACTGTTCTATTTCTGACAGCAATAGTTCCAACTTTTCGAGATGGATCTTTTGACCAACTTGAAACAAGTTGAGCCATTTCTAAAAATCTTTTATCCCATTTATTTGACAAGGTGAAAGTGCCTTTCGTAGACATGCAAGTTTTGAACTTGCCATATGATATCGCCAGGTTTTATTTCTTCGTAGGTATCAGTTTTACAACTATTATAATCGTGTACTAGTTCTTCTAGAACATGAAGCTGCCAAGCATAATCATTTTTGTATCCGAACACGACATCGTTTGAGCGCATTTGTACGACTGCGTGTAGTTCATCATTGCGAATGTAATAAGTAACGGCATTAGTACATATAAAATCGTTTTTACCATCTTCTTCATACTCCACCCATATTGATGGTCTTTGATATATCATAGATGCTCGACGGCTATCTTTGTTACGAAGTAGCTCATCAAGCGCCATACCATATTGACCGTAGTATTTATCAGAACTAATAAGACAACCATAATTTGAATTAATTTCACCGTACTTATTAGCACTTAATTGCCAAGCTTTAGGTGGTTCACGTTCATCTGAATAGATGTCATTAATATTGCAGCTGTGTGATTGATACCAAAGAATCTCATGATTAATATAGTCGTCATTAGGAGTACCAAATATTGATGGCTCATCTGCAAGAAAAGATGCACCAATCACTTCAATAGTTTTTTGACCAGTTTTATCTATCGAAAACTTTTCGTTAAGAAGTTTAGACTTAAATAAATTTCTTATTTGTTCAGTTTTAATATCCAACATTTTTTTTCACTTTCGGTTTATTGTACATATCTCTATCAGGATTTTGACCGTCCATCTTACCACGCATATAAGATACTGCAAATGAACAATAGTTAATCATATCTTTGTAAGTATCTTCAAGTGATTCGAAGTTTGGATCACCTTGACTTTCAAGTATTGATTGAGCACGATAACATTTACCTTGAATGATATCGTGTATGCTATCGACACCACGTCGATAATGCATTGCTTGAGTTACGTTAGAGTCTTTGTTCTGATAATCATCAGACTTTTTGTTTTGTAACTCAATACATTCGTTTAGAACTTTAACCGATTCTTTCAATTTCATCTCCATATACAAAATGGTTGTTATCTAGATCTATTATACAATAGTTTAGCATAGATGTAAACATTTTGTTTACATTTATTCCACACTTAGAGTAATGTCTAGGCTCTGGCATAATTTCAATCTTTTTAATCTTGCATAAGCCATATTTAGTTTCAACAACATCACCGACATAAGTAATATTGTCGTGTCTTACTTCACCATCAGCGTCGTATTTAGCTTCATTTTCAAATTGATTCCAATCTAACATTATTGAACTCCCTGTTCTTTAGCCGCAGCCTGAATGATCGGAGTCATAATTTCTTCGACCATATCTTCCCAATGAGTCCAAGTATTTCTATTAGAATAGTAGACATCTTTTTGAGTTGGTGCAAAACCATATATGTTATTGAAGAGACCTCTTTTATTGCAGAGACCATTATTAAAAAGATCGTAAGCAGCATTTTGTGCTTTTCGGAATAATTCAAGATTCTTATTCTTAGATCTTGAAAATTGGACTTTACCTTGTAAAGGTAAGAGCTCGTGTAGCTTATCAGCTAAACCTTCGAAACCTGAATTCATACCCCAGTCATTTGAAAATAATTGAAACTGATAACCTTTGTACATAAAATAAACTCCCTTTTTAATTTTATAGTATTATTATACACCAGTTTTACAGAAATGTAAAGGAAAAAACGCATAAAATGCAAATTAATTTCTCCTCATTGTTGAGTACTCTTTAGGATCTGCATCTTTAGTTACAGGTACCATGTTAGATTTATGCATGGTGGCAATCCCTGTAATGAACGTACCAGTGTACGCATTTGTTTTAGACTTACCAACAA
>JABJFP010000173.1 GCA_018662715.1 Methanobacteriota archaeon
AGGAGCAGGAGCAGGAGCAGGAGCAGGAGCAGGAGCAGGAGCAGGAGCAGGAGCAGGAGCAGGAGCAGGAGCAGGAGCAGGAGCAGGAGCAGGAGCAGGAGCAGGAGATGACGCAGATGGTTCTACGGTTGCTTGGTCCTCGGATGATTCAAACGGTATGCCCTCAGCAAAACTTCCAATTCCAAACGGAAGACGTGAACTTACGACGTTTGATTCCCCTTGGAACCCAAACGGAAGGCTTTCTGAACTGTTTGCTCCGGGTGTTGAATCACTTGTATCTGCGGATGGCGGCTCAATACCTTCGAGTTCATACCATGATTCTGCTGCATCGTCAAGCCCGGGTACTTCTGTAGGAAGCCCCTCCTCAGCAAGTAATGTTTGGGACAAGTCAATTCGCAATTGGCTCCCACATGCAGGACATGAGGACCCCCCCAGAGAGAGTAATCCACAGACTTTACACTCAAACATACGGCCTGCCTCAAACCTTGGGACTCGCCGTCTGCCTTGAAAGCAACGCTTTGTTGACCTTGCTTCATTCCTCTTGACGAAGACGGCCTACGACCTCTGATGGAAGGGATGTGACATCCTTCACGAGAGAAACAATCGCATCGATATCGTCATCGACCAGTGCATCAGCAAGATTCTTTCCTTTCTTGCGACCTCGCATAATTTGTAGAGCAATACTTACGCTTGTAACAAAGATTAATGCGAGTTTGATCAGTCCCTCGCTTCCATCTCTGCCCACGACGTAAACGAGTAGCATGTAGAATGAAACGATGAATGTGCTAATGATCATTATAGGGAATCCTGCCTTGAAAAATTCGTTGAACGAGATGGGGTAGCCTGCTTCTTCAGCCATTCCCGCCGTAACTACGTTTGCTGATGCACCAATGAGGGTTCCGTTACCACCCAAGCACGCTCCGAAGGCCAGGGCCCAAATCAACGGACTCAGAAGATAATCACCCAAGTTATGCGAGATTTGCAGAACGATGGGAATCATCGTTGCCGTGTAAGGTATGTTATCGATAAATGCGGATGCAACGGCTGAGACCCAGAGAACGATGAGAATGGCTGCTGCAAGGCGCAAGGTTTGACCTTCAGGCGTGTCGTCTCCGAAGTATGCAATCGCCTTCTCAACGTATTCGCCAATGAATGCGATGACTTGTAGTTCTTGTAAAGAATGGACCAACACAAACAGTCCCGCGAAAAAGAGTAGAGTAGCCCATTCTACCTTTTCGAGGGGTTCTTCAAGTTCGTGACGGTCTGTTGCGAGAAGCATCAAAACCGCACCAACGAGGGCAATCCATGAAACTGCGATATGAGTGATTGGGTGAAGGAAGAAATTTATGATAACGAGTACAAGAATTGTTCCACTAACCTTGAGCATGGCAGGGTCTTTTATCCCATACTTTGCCTCTAATTCTGCAACATCTCTAACCCGAGTACCGGAAAACTCCTCTCTGTAGAACCACTTGATGAACATAAACGAAGGAACAACAGTCATGAGAATTCCAGGGGCCATTTCAATAATGAAATCGTTGAATGTCACACCTTGGTCGATCATAGCTTGGCTGAAACCAGTTCCGTCGGGGGATTTAGCGTTTTCAATGGCTGATTTAGACAGACCAGAACCGATCATGATGTTTGGAGGATCACCAATCATGGTTGCTGCACCACCGATATTAGAAAACAAAACCTCAGAGATGAGAATCGGAATGGGCTTCAAGTCCAATACCTTCGCCAGTTGGATCGTGACTGGCGTCAAGAGCAACATGGTTGTCACGTTGTCTAGGAAAGCCGAAAGAACGGCAGTTACTGAGCAAAGGATGACGACGAGCGTCCAAATCGAACCTCCGCTTTTCTTGTAAGCAAGGACTGCAAAATATTCGAACACTCCGGTGTGTGAGAGAATACCAACCATCACCATCATACCGAGGAGCAGCCCAATGGTTTCCCAATCAATCATTGTCGTAACTTGTGCTAGAGAAAGAGCGGCTTCATCAGTGTAGTAATTGAGGGCAAGCATAGCCGCCAAACCACCAACAGCGGCAGCCAATGTACGATGAATGACCTCTGTAATAATGAGAGCATAAACTCCGATAAGAATAGCGAGACCGACCCATACTGCCTGAGTCTCAAGACCCTCAGTGATGTGCAAATTGAGGTCAATGCCCCCGCCGCCACCTGCACGAGAGGAGCCGACATAAATCATCGAGCCTACAAAAATCAAAAGTCCGAACGAGATGCTCCGACTCTTATTGGAAAATAGATTTGAGTTCATGACGAAGCCCCGATTATTCCTACCCAAAGGGATTCTCCCTTTGACCGTTTGCCTATGGCCTATTTAGGACCGCCACAATACGCCGATGTTGCCACGCTGTAACACAAGGGTAGATTTGGTTTCATTTGCGATGTAAGACCAGACCTCGGAACGTTGCTCTCGTTCAAATAATCCTTTGTTCATCTTGACTTTGACAAGTTCTCGGGACTTCAATTGGTTAACAACCTCTTCAATGACTGTATCTGTTAGTCCAGATTTACCAATGCGAACACTAGGATGAAATTCTCGTGATTTGGCTTGTTTGAGTACACGGTCAGGAACAGAAGACATTACAATTCACCTCGTTGGAGTCGATGGTGCTTAGGACCGCCACCAAACCGCCGAATCGTCCCACACTTAAGACAGGTAGTAGTCCGCTGTCCCGCAAGAATACGGACTCGAACACGGCCAGAGACTGAATGTGCAGCCCAGCATTTCCTGCATACAAGGTGACGGGAATGCCTTGGAAGTGAGAGCCGGTGTCGCCGTGAGACTTTCATCAGGTGGACCGCTGCTGAATCAACGACATCGATGGAGTGTTCCGATGGGTTGGCGAGAATACCGATCAAATGAGTTTGTGCTACAACTGCCGCTGCTCCTCGCTGTTGGCGTGAACTTCTGCGACGGTTTCGGGCCATTCTTCAAAGCCTCAGTTCAACAGTTCTAACAAGTCTTCAGTGATCTCTGCGATATCTCTATCCCCATTTACTGGGTGAAAGAGACCAATTCCATCATACCAATCAGCCAAAGGTGAAGTTTGCTCGTGGTAAGCATTCAGACGGGTAAGGACAGTGTCTGCATTGTCATCTTTCCTACGCTTTTCTACGTAGGAGCCACATGAGCAGCCACTTGAGGGTACTGGATTGAATGTATCATGGTAAACAATACCGCAGGTTCCACAGGTTGAACGTCCACAAATTCGTTCTACAATTCGCTCATCGGGAACCTCAATGGCAAGAACATGGGTGATCTCAGTAAGATTTTGCAGCGCTTCTGCTTGAGGAATTGTACGGGGGAATCCATCAAACATTACCCCGTTCACTGCATCAGCATGGGTGATACGGTCCTCAATCAATCCCAAGATAACGTCATCTGGAACAAGAGCACCACGGTCCATGTAGGATTTAGCTTCCAATCCAATTGGACTTCCTTCCTTGACTGCGGCTCTCAGCATGTCCCCGGTCGAAACCTGAGGGAGGCCGGTATGCTCCATGATTCGTTGTGCTTGAGTGCCTTTTCCCGCCCCTGGAGGTCCAAAGAGTACAATGCTGCCCATGGTTAGCCTAGGGCATCATCCCTTTCAAGATTGACACGGATTTATCCTTGACGCTGAAGCCATTGATGACCGTAATGCGTCCATTGTTCCATCGTCCAACCCGGCGGCAGGCCGTTTGGAGGCAGTGGAGGTCCTTGTGCAACAGGAATTGTTGGTTGAACAGGAGCGATGGGTTGCATTGGAAGCGGCAGAGGAGGCAAAGATTTCTCAGGCGACGGCAGGCCTGACGGTGGCATTCCAGCCGGAGGCATTCCCGCAGGGGGTAGTCTCGCCCGTGGCATACCTGGTGGAAGACCGGAGGGCACTGCTGCGGGAGCAGAAGGCAGGTCCATTGATTGCATGAGTGCTTTAGCAATCTCTTCTTGGCTGACTTCTCCACTTGTCAAGTCGTGAACTGCACTGCTGATGTCCAAAACTTCATCTCTCCTTGAACCCATGGTATCTGGATTGGTATGAGAATCGGGAGCCACAAGTTCCAATCCATCGTCTTGGAGCTCTCCTGAACGCTTCACTCGACGAGCCACTACGGCCAAGGCGAGGAACACTACAGCAAAGAGAGACACCGTAACACCAGTAGACAGTCCACTAAGGAGGCCTTGGTTTCCAACTGCAGCCTGTGTGCTGGCTTCAAGAGCATATGTGGTGATCACTTCATCCCCAGACGAAACCGTTATGCTAAGAGAACCTATTGCCCTTGAAACATCTTCCTTGGGCGCAAGCGTAACGGTGAGAGTAACAGATTCACCGACTGCAAGTTCTGAAACCGATTCGGGAGAAACGGTGATGGTCCAATCATTTCTTAGAGCACCATTCTTATCCAACATCTCTGCATCAATGGTACCGGTGAATGGAATATTTCCATCATTCAAAAGAATAAAATTTTGGCTCGAGGAGCCGTCCCGAGAGATATCCTCTAGAGGCCTGATGGTCTCATCTTCAACTGTCAAATTGGCATATGTAGATTCTAAAACACCAACCGTGATCATCTGAGATGCTTCTGTGAAACGACCCGCATTGGTCCCATTGACCGAGACAAGGAGTTCAAAGGAACTTGGAGAAGCGATCGCCTGAAGCGGTGGGATAAGACCGAGACGGACCACTTTTTCTTCCCGAGGTTCAATGTAAATAACAGGATTAGCGAAACCTACCGACCAGCCGTCTGGAGTTAGCCCATGTGTCCATTCCAAACCAAGTGCAGTATTTCCAGTATTTCTCAATGAAAATTCCCCGTAGGTAAATCGCTCGCTAATAGTGACGTCGAGTTGGCCGTTTTCGGGACCCGATAAACTGAGAGCCAATTCATCTCGGACAACAAGTTCAGTTACATTTGAACGGAAATTTGATGATGAACGCTCCGTTCGGATAGTAAAGGTGTTCGAATCACCTTCTGCAGCTGTGATTGGAACTGTGAACACCAGCATAACAACGGTAGATTGACCCGGCGGAATGGTGAACCCTAGGGTGCGGGAATCGTTCTGGCCATCATGGCTTACCCGAATCGCCCAAAGAGGATTAGACGGTTGAACTCGTACATCCAACGCAACAGCAAGGTTGCCTGTGTTTTCTACTGTGAGATTCATGTACAACTTTTGCCCACTGTCAACAGCATTATCGCTGGACAAGTGGGAGGGACCAACCCGTCCATCGTCGTCTTCAAGATGAACATCAAATGATTCTTGAGGCAATACTTCAATGGATACAATTTCAGTGAAATTCATGGTCAAGTCAGTAAACGAGGTCACGTAGCATGTTACTGTATCCGTGTCACCCGCAGCAGGAACACCGCCTGCTACCAGAGGCACTATGATTCGAACCGCCATTGGTAAGTATTCCTGAATATTGAGGGGTTCAAAGTCCAGTTGTGATGAGTTAGAGCCGCCAAGCATGACTTGCCATCGGTGCTCTGAAAAACATTCCACACTGTATTGTGCTGGCGCATTCCCCGTGTTTTTGACGGAAATGGAGAAGAAACTAGACGCACCTGGCTCAGCCTCTAATCCATTCGTACCGGCAGCAACTACGCTCACTTGGTCCAATTGTTCAACAACAATGTAAATCCGTTGACTATGGGCAACAGTTGGTTGGAATTCATAACGTGCGGTAATATCAACAACATAGGTGCCAGCACGAACATAGCGTGGGCTATCTGGGTTCGTTGTGAGGTCTGCATCGAGGTCTTCTAAGCGAAGATTAAGCGTGTTATTTGCATCCTCTGAGCCTTGTGCAGTAAGAATAAAATTAGTAGATTCGTCAAATGTTCGGCTCCACTGGTCTTGACTGGGAAGGAAAAAGTCTGCTCGTTCGGGAGAGGGGACTTGGACCATCGTGGAGGAAATGACGACTGATTGGTTTCCTGTTCCTTCGTGAAGGACTGCCAGTGGAATGTCAATTCCCGAGTCGTTGCGAACATCAAGAATCATGTTTGCGTTGGATTCACGTTCTTCTGTGGTTTCTGGCAGGTCACCGTTATCGTCTGCAACAACAACACGCACGCCCAACGCCATAACTTCGACATCAAGAGTGTAAACGTTGTTGTCTGTTCCTGCATTGGCATCGTTCATTTCAACGACTTGATCGGTTGTATCAATTGAGATGCGAAGACTGTGAATGCCGGTAGTTGCGAATTGATGGTAAATTGTGATGGCGTCAAGTTGTCCAGGCTGCAAACCGTTTCGTGAGGCAGTGGTCAAAGTTTGCTGGGTCGTCAGGTCCTCAAAGAGAACATCAAAACCTACTGATTGAGAGGTACCTTGGTTTACCCATGCAATGCTGATGGCAATCAAATCGTTGCGAAGTGGATTGACAGATGAAGGAACAATGCTTCCGTCAAAAACAGCGAGGTCTGCCTGTGGAGTCGGCGTAGCAACAGCCGACATAACTAGGCCAAAATCTTGGGTGGTTCCGCCACGATGAAGAACCTTTAGAATCCATTGACCTTGGCTGGCAGGAAGAGTACCTGCAGGTATACGAACACGTTCGACATTGTTGATATCATCAGCAGTTCCACCGGAAATTGATGAACCCGATGAGAAGTGATTCCCTATCCACTCAGCTCCGTTTGGGTCAACTAAAATCAAATCCATATTGTTGACCAAACGTGGTTGATTTTGAGGTGCGTTTGCACTACCGGCTTCATCACTCCATGCAAGGGTAATATCGATGCCGTGAGATGGGTCAAGTGTAAACGAATAAAGAAGACCAAATCCTGGAGAGAGCGGCTTGTTGTCGTCAAAGAAGGTGTTCAAAGGGGTTGTTCCATCCATCGGGAGAACAGTCCGTGACAGGTCAACTTGACCCCACCCTTCGTTTGCATTCGGGATATCTGGAGTTCCGAGGTCTTGGGCTCCGTTAATCATTGCAGCCTTCACAAGAGAACTGGAAGGAGAACTAACACCTGCTTGCTCTCGAATGAATTCACGAGTCAATGCGGCAACACCTGATGCGACAGCAGTGGCTTGGGATGTTCCGGACAATTGCATGTAATACGAGTTTCCTGTAGCATGAGAGCCTGTTAGGCAGGATGGGCCAGCTGGGAATTTCGCTTCCTCGGCTAACCCAGAACAGACACCGACTCCAGGGGCAACAAGGTCAGGCTTGATGCGCCCGTCAAGTGTAGGCCCATCGGAGGAAAAATTTGCGACCTCACCAGCGGCAACGGAGCCATCAGCACCCGTAGTGGATGCACCGATGGCGATCGTGTTTTTTGCCGTAGCAGGGGAAGTGATCTGAGAAGCACCTTGCCCACCGTTATCTCCAATTGAGAAGATCGGAGTCATATCCGAGCGGTCGTTTACAAACTGGTCAACCGAACGTGCGTCGGCTGTATACTGACCGAAATTCCCGTTAAGTCCCCACGCATTTACGGCGATTCTTGCGGTCATTTGTTCCGCATCACGAAGAAGGTCGTAGATTGAGCCAATACGTCCGAATACTCCGGTCGGGTCGTGTTCAAGGGCGTACATCACCAAATTTGCACTTGGAGCAACCCCTCTCGCTGAAGAATCCCCAGATCCGTTTCCAACAACGGTTACAGCAATGTGAGTACCATGTCCTGAATTCGTGTCGTCAGGCGAGGGGTCAAGTCCAAACTGAGTGTATGTGGCCGCAACTCTTCCCGTCAAATCCGGGTGATTTTGGTCCAATCCAGTGTCTGTAACCGCAATCATTTCACCAGAACCATCAAGCGTGAATGTGGCGTTGTTGTTGACATCTTGAACCCCGGCGATTGACCAAGCAAGAGCGTTGTGAACACGAAGTTCAGCAGAGGGCTCGGTCCAAATGACTCGGCCATCATGAGCAATATTTCTGAGCAGCGTTAGGCCATCCCCCTCAGAGATGACTGCTCGACACAACCACGCATCGCACCATGCCTCTTCTGCTCCGTAGCGTACGAGGTCGGTTGCAAGCTCCGGATACCCACCGAATCCCAAATCAGATGCTGGAATCAATGTGATTGAGGGTGTAGTTATTCCGTCATGAATCAAGTCGGGTGCTAGTCTCCATTGCGGTTGTTGGTGCCCTATCCATCGGATGCGGTCGTCGTTTTCAAGCTGGACGAATGTATCCATTGGAGGAGAGGGAAGACGGACCAACCAACCTTCATCATGGAAGAAGTCAAGCACCGTGAGGTCGTAATCTGTGTTCAGTGCTTGAAATGCGTCCCGGTTACCGTCGTGAAGTTGAACCATAGCTAGGCCGGTAAGGGCTGCGTCATTGTCTCGAGAAAATGAAGCAAGAACATCTGGGCCTTCGGAAAATAAAGGGTCGAAACTTCCAGCAGCCATGTGGATCATTCCTGTAGCAGGAGTCAACTCAACAGATACAAGGGATGCTTCAGGCATGGACCCCCACATCTCGGTTGCGAGCTCAAGACGTTCTTCTTCTGACATTTCTGGGGTCAAGAAAGAAGGAATTTCATTGAAGTTGGTATCTGTCTCGATTGGTTGTTCAAACATGGTTGATAGTGGGGTCAGCACCATGAGCGCCAAGACAAAAACAAAGCCAAGATTGGAGCGCATGTTTTAACGAACAGCACTCCACTTTTGAAGGATGCTCTTCTGTGCGTGAACAAATCAGTAGAGATGGGCATTAAATCCCATTGTAAATTGCGATTGCGGCATCGGTTTTAGCAACGGAAACTCTCCAATCATCCTCGGTGCCCATAAGAGCACGAATCGCATCTACATTTTCTGGAATAACATCAGATTCTTGGTGAATCGCTTGGAAATAATAAAGAGTATTTCCATCAAGTTTCACCCCGTCTTCCCATACAAAGATTTCATGCAGGTCACCCCACTTACGACCGATGTCTCGAGCATATTCCATGACTTCTGCGGTCGTGGTGATGTTTGTTTCAGCACCGTTCATGATGATGATTCGGGGGTTACTCTTCCACAATTCAAGTACAGATTGTGTAGTCAAGCCGTGTCCATCAGGCAGTGTGGCGACGATAGAATGGCAGTGCATGAGTGTGGTTGGGACTGCAACAGCCATTGAATTAATTGCAATTTCTGGTTTCACTGTCATGACGTCGGGGCCGTGATGGGATGGAACCTTCAATACGGGTTTGATAGCGTTAATCGGTCCTTTAGCTGAGTCACCCGGGTCTGCCGCTCGGCGGATCATGGTGCATTCAACTGAGAGAGAGCCACAATGTTCGTAAAGTGGAACCAACGTTCGGGAAAGACCCGTTGTGTTGCAGGACACGACACGAGTTCCTTGGACGTTTTTGTTCTCAAGGTGATTTGCTGATGAGGTATAGGACATTCCAGTCATAGCGTGTTTTTCTCCACCTTGGAAAATGTACTTTACATCAGCTGCTAGATACTTCTCTTTGTTTGATGCGCCTACTTTACCGGGTGAGCAATCAACGACAACATCTGCAATTTCAAGAAGGTCTGAAAGACCACCTTCGCACTGGTAACCGCCGGCTGCAAACGCTGCGATTTTGGATTCATCGTCGTATGTACAATACAATGGATATCCTTTGCGAACCGCCAAATCGCATCCAAAGGACGGTCGGGTCTTTGTAACACCGATAATTTCCATGTCATCTTGGGCGTCAACGGCATCCGCTACACGCTTTCCGATTGTTCCGTATCCGTTGATGGCGACCTTGATGCTCATGACCCTCTCCATGCCTTGCTCAGTGAGGCCCTCAATAAACACTTCTTCACAAAAATCCACTCAATCCGTTACAAAATTCCACGACAAGAACGAAAATTTTGAAGGCCAAAGACGGGAGGATATTTGAGCAGGAACCACGAGCATAGCAACATGGCGGATGTGTCTGATGTGGTTCTGCGGTCGATGAGCATCAACGAAAAGTTGGGCCCTCGCTTACAAGCTGCTGCAGAACAAAATGCCATTCTTAGAATTGGATGGACAAATGCCGGAGACCCAGTCCCAAAAAACGGAGAACTCGGACTCTGCCCAGCACTCCCGAAAGGGTCACGCATCCGTGCATTGGGCGTATTAGGCTCTTGGGTATCGGCTTTTGGGAAAGGTGGTTCATTCACGGTTCAAGGAGATGCAGGCTCATTCCTAGGAGCAGCAAACGATGGCACAACCATCGTTTGCGAGCGAATGGCTGCAAACTTTACCGGCTACAAAATGCGAAGTGGAATCATTACCGTGCTTGATGGATGTGGTAACGACACAGGTGCCTGCATGGAAGGAGGCATTCTCGTGGTCCGAGGTGCAGCCGGTCAGCGGATTGGCGGAGGCATGCAAGACGGACTAGTGGTTGTTCACGGCGACGTTGGACCTGACCCCGGAGCAGGAATGCAAGGCGGTCGTATCATCATCAACGGACGATGCCCAACTCCGCCCCCGGGCGTGATTCTCCGACCGCTTAGCGCCAAAGAGGTCAAAGAAATCAATACCCTGTTGGATGATGAAACACTTCATGTTCCAGGAGATGCTGTTTGCTTGACGCATCAAGAAGGGCTCAATGTAGAATCTTTCGGCCATACGGTATCTGCCGGAGACCTCTCCCAAGTTGGGCTGCTAGGACACAAAAAACCACATCTCCCGAGATATGCTACGGTTGACACGGTTGCATTAGTTGGAATTTCTGAAGAAGTTCAATCCCTTGCACTCCCTCTTCCAATGCTTCCCTTTGTTGACACGGCATCAAGCATGGAAACCGATGTAACGGGTGATGATATTGCTATGGAAGTACTGAACCGCCACCCGGTAATGACATCCTCTGAGCCACGACCTGTTGACGTCCTATTGATCAGTGAATCAAATCTTCTTGATGTGGGCGAAGAACTTCCAACTGCAGGAGGGTTTGGTATTGACTTTGATCACCTCCCCAACATGAATGCAGAGGAAATTGATGGGTTCCTCGTCGCCCTTCGGTCTCTTGCAAAAGAGAATGCCCCCGTGATTTTTGTCCAAGGAATCAGTCGGATTCAATTCCTACATCAACGCGCAGAATACCATTCAGCAGATGTAGCAATGGCCAGAATTGAAGACGGTTCTGGACTCTCCGAAGCCGCCTCACTCCCAATGACTGGTCGTTCAAAGAAAGCTCATATTACCAACACGTCGATTCAAACTGGATTCCTACTTGGGTTTGCCGCGAACGGTCATGATTTAGCCGTCTTGGTAGCATCTGGTGCAAATATTGTATCGTGCGAAGCACCAATGGCAGACGGCATGGACATTGCATATTGGCTCCAGGGGACGCAAGAAGAACTTGCGCAGCATCTTCGGCGGATAGGCGTTGATAGTATCGACCTGTTAGAACGTTCACACCTCCGTGCTCTTGACCACGAAACAGCAGCGGTAAGTGGATTAAGGCTATCCGGCTATGACCGACCGCTCCCTCATTGGTTTGCTCGTTAGGTGATTAATGATGCCTACCATATCTGTTCCCCAATCGCTGCTAAAAGCCCTCCTCAGCAAGCATGGGATTGTCCATGATGTTGAAGTGATGGGAGACCAACTTCCATTGATGGGAACCGATATCGATGGATGTGATGATGAAACTCTTGACATCGAAATTTTCCCTGACCGACCCGACTTGCTCAGCGGAGAGACGCTGGCATATGCAATTCGCCCATTTCTTCATGGCGCCCCAGCGGCACCCGAGATTCAGACCGTTTCAAGCGGAATAAAGATGCAAGTTGAACCGAGTTTATCGGCCATTAGACCCGTCGTGATGGGTGCGGTCGTGAAAGGGGTTGTTCTCCCAGACGATGCAGAAGAACAAGAAGCGTTCATCAAGGCCCTCATGGACCATCAAGAGAAGTTACACTTTGCACTCGGACGTGGTCGGAAACGAGCCTCAATCGGTGTCCATGACCTCGCAGCGCTCCAACCGCCATTCAATGTCGTAGCAGCTCCAGGGACTCGTTCATTCATACCACTCGGAGAAGAAACTGCAATGGATATGAATACCATTCTATCAAGGCACCCAAAGGGTGTTGATTACGCTCATTTGCTCGAAGGAATGACTTCCTATCCACTTATTGTTGACGCCAACGACGATGTGCTTTCATTCCCTCCAATCATCAACGGAAACCATACTACTGTGACGACAAAAACCCGAGACTTCTTTGTGGATGTAACCGGTTGGGACCAACGTGCTTGCGAATCGTCACTCATGCTCATTTGCCTCCAACTCCAAGAACGTGGAGGGAAAATAGAGACTGTTGAAGTGACCACCTGTGAAGGTCAAATCATAACCACTCCAAACGGTGCAGGCAAGTCTCACCTCGTCCCTGAAGAATTGGTCACCGGCTTACTTGGGCGCCAATTTCCAGATGATGAACTCAGCCATGCAATCAACCGCATGGGTGGAACGTTTGTTGGCAGGAAAGATGCTCCAAAGGATTCACCAAAGCGTGCCTCAAAAATGTCCGAGGTAAGCGAAGGGGGCAACTTACTCGAGTTCATCATGCCACGTTGGCGCTTTGACATCCTTCACCCCGTAGATTTAGTGGAAGATATCGCCATAGGCCATGGATACGAAGACTTGGGCGAAGACCAACCTGTAGCCCAACTTACCGCTCAACCCCGCCCTGATCACAACATGAGACGCCGACTTCGTGAATCCATGCAGGGTCTTGGATTGATGCAAATCCAATCGCTTACTCTTTCAAATGAAACAGACCAATTCACCAACATGCGCTGGAGTCAAAATCATGCTGTTACGGTCATAACAAACCCCATTACCGTCGACCATACCATGTTGCGACAGTTCCTTTTGCCGGGATTACTCCGCTTACTTGCAACAAATCGTCATCACGACCTACCGCAAGGAGTCTATGAACTCGGAACCGTAGTTAGAGATCATAAAAATGCGGATAGAATGGCTTTCCTCATGGCAGAACGAAGTGGTGGATTTGCTGCTGTTAGAGGAAGAATTCAAGCGTTGTGCACCGACCTTGGCGTTTCAAACTGGCGTGCTGAACCCTTAGAGGATGGGGACGGCCCGTGGCTCGCTGGACGAGGCTCAAAACTCATGATCAACGACACATGGGTAGGTTGTTTTGGTGAAATTGACCCTTCAGTGGCCATGAACTATGAACTTCGGGTGCCGATTAACGGTGCTGAAATTGATGTCACAGCTCTCGTAAATCTTCTTGAAGACCCCGTCTGAGGTATACCCGTGTGCGGACGATTTGCATTAGGGCGACCCATTGAAGAAATTGCTAAGGAAATTCTTTGTGAACCGCTCTCCGAATTTACACCCTTTGCACCCTCGTGGAATATATCCCCACAAGAATGGGTACCTGTCATTACTCAAACTGGAGTCCATAACGAACAAAATGTCCCTCGACACATGCGTTTGATGCGCTGGGGGTTGCGACCTTCTTGGGCAAACGCGTCGCCGAGAGAGCCCATCAATGCCAGAAGTGAAACCGCTCATGAAAAACCAATGTTTCGCAATGCATGGAAGCAACGTCGAGGTGTGATACCGGCTGAGGGGTGGTACGAATGGATGAATACGCCTCAGGGGAAAGTACCGTGGTACCATTACCACATGGATGAATCAATCTGTTACATGGCGGTCCTGTGGGAATCATGGAATCATGCTGGCTCGGCGTTGGAATCATTCTCAATATTGACTACCGAAGCCAACGAAGATTGCATGGAGATTCATCAACGGATGCCTGTTCTTATTGAGGCACATGAGATTCAAGCATGGCTTAGCGGGTCATTGGTTTTGACTCCAACATCTGAAGGCCGAGTGGACCGTCATCCGGTCTCACAAAACGTCAATAACGCTACAAATGAAGGTCGAGAACTGGTCAAACCAATTCCAAGATTGTTTGATTAAGAGTAAGGAACATACGAGCCGTCACTGTTTTTGCTGTGAGGAGTTGGCTCAAAACTGCCATCGCCCTTCTTTTTGTAGTGATATCCATCGGTGTGGTGAACCCACGTAAACGATTCTTCCTCCTCAGAGGATGCCTCAAGTTGAGGTTGAACTGCGGCAGGTGCTTGCTCCGCTATTCCATCATAATTGACTGATTGGTCAGTCGCTGCTTCAACTTTAGAAGAACCATCGCCAAATAATGCGAGGGCGTCTTTGTACGCCGAAGCGTCAACTGTTGTCGAAGGAGGCCGAGCATTGGGGTCTTCTCCCTTCTTGTACGTAATTGGAGCAGGTGGTGCCTCATCCAATTCAAGGACCTCTTGCTTTTTCTTAAAGGGCCAAATCGGAGCCATGGCCTTGCGAGTCCCACCCTGTTGATGAAACCTACGAAAGCGCATTGAACAAATTATGCAAGTCATTGAAAGGGAATGTCGTATCGGAGAACCATGCGATGGATAGGACTAGCACTTCTTGTCATATTGCATACAATTGCACCAATGGCTCATGCTGGTTCAGAATCCAGTGCAAGGGAAGGGGAAATTGTAGGGATTTCAGGACCAAGTGAAGTCATCGTCCACCCCAACGAAACCGTTAGTACGTACATCACACTTCACAACCTCGCCACCGTCAATCAGGAATTTACGATATCTGTGGTCTCAATTCCATCTGTGTTGAATACTGAAAACTTACCACTTGCTGAAGTCCTCGTGCCCAATCATCTCAAGCAAATGGTTTTCGGTATTTCTGCCGATGAGAACGCACCGTATACACAGCATGAAGTTGAATTTCGTGTTACGTCGGATTATGATGAAACCTATTCACAATCTGTTTGGATGAATATCACTGTAGCACCCTACTCCAATCTTAAATTTGGCTCTGATGATCTGACGACGTTGACCGTTGATGAATTGGTCAGAACAGGAGTTGCAGTCAACATAACCAACAATGCATCGCTACCGGACAATGTTACCTTTGACCTCTACAGCCCCTCGGGGTGGAATTGGGGTTGGACCATAAATTCTAATGAGGAAGGGAATGCTTACCTTGATCTTGATCCTGACAGTCTTGCTTACGTGTATTTTTGGGTGGACATACCAGCCGTTGAGAACGGAATGCCTCTGGCAGGTACTGGCCCACGATTCACATTAACTGCAATTTCAGGCCTTGACAACGCGATGACTTCGTGGTCTTTTGACCTTCATATGAATGAAAAACGCAACGTGACCATTGATGAGGTTGAAGAGAATATTGAACTCGCTCCGGGTGAAGATGGCCGTATGTTGGTCTCAGTTCGAAATGTAGGAAATACTCCGAATCGATTGAATATTACCCTCCAAGGATTGAACGAACAAGGAGAGAACTTGCCGGAGTACGCTAATTCTGACCGATTTAATTACAGCGGATGGACCGTAGCCCTCTTTGGAGGACTTGAAGATGTTCTGCTTCAGCCTAACGAATCCAGAACCGTTGAAGTTGGTGTGCAGTCTCCAAATATATTCACCGGGGAATTAAATGTTGAATTACAAGTTTTTGCAAATGGTGCTCAACAACTAACCAAGACAACACGCCTCACAGCAACCATCAATCGTACCGTTGATGCCACTCTTTCATTCACCCAAGAAGGGTGTAGCATGCTGTTAGTTGGAGAGCCATGCCGCAGTACTTTGACGGTTGAAAACGGTGGAAATTCATACAACACATTCAGCCTTAGACTCAATGATGTATCTGACGCATTCAATGCATCCCTAGCCCAAGAATCCTTGCTTGTCCAAGTTGGACAGGAAAAAACATTCTCTGACGTGTTCATCAATGTGACTCAAGGTACTCTTGCATTCACCTCAGGTGAAGTCATTGTGGAACTCTTGGGTGATGGCCTAACCGTTTTGGATAGTGTCAACATGCCTGTCAAAGCAGCTCCGATGGTAAAGTGGTCACTTAGCAATGTTGTTGAGGACATCAATTCGAAAAATCGGCTTTCGATATCGTTTGAAGTTCGTAATGATGGCAACGCAGTAGATGGTTTTGTCGTCCAACTTCAGTCAACTCACTCACTCCCAATGGGATTAATTCCTCCACAAGGGGCAGTCTACGAAGACGATACGGAATACCCCCGCTCTTACCAACTGAATGGAGTTCCGTTGAACTCAAACCTTACCATCCGAGCATGGGTTGATCTGCCAAGCGACCAAAAAACAAATGGAACGGTGTTCATCAATACTACCATCACCTCCATTTTTGCTCCGGAAGGGCAAATGTTCGTCCATACCTCCCAAGGGGACTATCTCGGAACGCCGTGGCGAGCGTTGGAAGAAACAGATGAGGGGACTGATTGGGCCGAACTTGCAGCCACTTCATGGGCATACACCAAGGCTTGGTCAGGCGTAATTTTAGCCATCATATTCTCCGGCTTGATCATTTACAAGGCCCTAACCGATCGACAACGCAGACTCGAAAATGATGCAATACTACCGTATCAGCAAGTTGATTCCGATGCTTCGGATTGGATGAATAAATTTGATACCGCTCCTGCATCACCCGCTGAGCCCGTCATGGTTGAAAACGCACCTCAAGTCACAAGAGAATCATTTGAAGCAGTCTTCCGCCAGCAAGCAGGAACATCAACACCTGCAGCTGAACCTGTTGACGAAAGACTCAGAGAAGCCGCAACACTGGTTCTTGATGCAAGAACGACGCAAGCGCGTTTGGAAAAGGCAGATCAATTGCTCGGAGAGATTCAAACAGAGGGTACGGCCATACCTCATCCACTCAACCAACAATTAGAACCTCAAAACCACTCAGCCAGTATTACGGTTCGCCAAGACCCAAACCATGTCATGCCAACCGCACCAGTGAAGCCAGCAGAGGTTGTACATGTTCCCCTGCCCGACATAAGTCAAGCGCATGATGACGATTTGGAATTCTAAGGTGGTTGGCATGTGGGAAATTGGTGTTGACGAAGCCGGCAGAGGGCCTGTACTTGGACCTCTTGTCGTTGCTTCTTGTGCAATCCCTAGGGAAGACATACCGCTCCTCAAAGA
>JABJFP010000174.1 GCA_018662715.1 Methanobacteriota archaeon
ATGGAGGCCTTGAAAGTTGGCAAATGGGAACGAGGCAGGTGGAAGGATTTACTTCAGCAATCTCAGCAATTTTCTCAACAATCTGGAATGATGGACGAAGCAGTCCGAGCACAACTTCACGGAAAAGTCGCTACCACGTTGGTCGACTTGGGGTTGCAGGGCCGTCTTGCCGTTCGCTTATGCATGCTAGGAACATCCGTAGCGGTTTTACCTCGGAACCTGGAGGATGTCCCCCGAATTGAAGAATATGAGCACCTCGGAGAACTTCTCCAAGCGACTGGAAGAGGAGTTCTGCTCACCGGAGTTGCACCAGTCACTACGACTCATCAAAAGCTGAGAGATCTAGAGGACTAGCATCCAACATCGTCACTCCGGGAATATACAAGTTCTCAGAGAATCCATGGCGGTAAACAATAGCCCCACTTCCCCATTCATCGATGTATCGGAGCATCTGTTTCTTGGTTTTCTTTCGTTGAAAGTCAACATCTCCACCATAGAAGTGCTTCGCATCAATCCATGCCACTGGACGGCCATTGATGATGACATGGTCCAAGAACAACAAGTCCGGGGTGCGAATAGGACGCCCGTGCTCAGCCATCTGTTCTGCAACCATCTCGGGTTGTCTACGGATTCGAACTCCTTGGGCTTCAAACCAATCTGAAAGAATGTCTTCAAACAAATCTGCTCTCACCTGTGTTTCAGACTGGTCGACATTTGAAACTCGGTCGGCAGCTTCCGCTGCCTTGAACTCGTCCTGTTCTCGTTGCTTCATTGACGAAGGTGAACGAAGACTTTCCTTAATTTTCTTTTTTGACCAACCGTTGGCTTCCAAAACAACTCGGAATACATTCATTGGTGGGAAATCAAAATCCTTAGACAGTTCTACAATCGTAGCCCCTTCTCTGTATTTTGCAGCCATTTGCCTCGCTTTTGACTTTAATTTACCGTGAGAATATACTGTCTTTTGTTGGAGGAGTGCTGACCGAAGCGAAAGCGCCTGGTCAAGAGACATGTTTTGATCTTCAACAAAAGCAGCAATCTCATCCAATCGTTCGTCTTCAACCCACCCAAATTCTCCACGGCGCATGACCGCTCCAGCCACTTGCTCTTCAGAAGAGAGCGGGACAGGGGACAATGTCCAATCAAATGAAAACGTCCGAGGCTCTTCCATTTCAGTTGGAAATCCCATTGGGGCTGGTTCGGATGAAAAGCGTTGATTTGCCTTCCCATCCATTGTTTCAACTTCAGATCGATGCCGTTCTTCAAGCGTAGACTTACGGGCACTTCCGTACCTCTTATTTTGGTTGGAACGGTTTGAAGACCGTCTATCTCGTGATCCTTGACGACCCATAAGGCGCCTTCGTCGGCGACGCTCCTTGAAACCTCGCTTATACTGATGTAAATACCGCAACGCGAGGGGTTCTTATGGAAGACGTACCTGCTAAGAGCATGCGCTTCCGTGCTCTAACGCCTCTCGTAGTGGCCTTTTTGCTCACTGTGAGCCTCATTCCTCCGGGGAATTCGGTCGAAAAACCGGAACTCTTCGAATCAGAAATTACCTTCAATTCTACTGGAAATAACAGTACTGCTGGGTGGATGGTCGGAGCCGGCGGTGATAGCGTTGAGCGAATTGGCGGCATGATTCCTCTTGAAAACGGACTCTTCTTGGTAACCGGTTCGTTTGAATCAAATATTCAATTCCATGGTGATGTTGAAGGATATGCCAGTAATGACAGCGGTTTTGGAGAAGACTTTTTTGTAGCATGGATTAATGAAAACGGCACTTGGAATCGGACACTTTCTGGGACCAGTCAGGGTCTTGACCTAATCAGTCATTCTGCTATGCTCGCCGACGGAACGATTGTTGTTGCAGGTGTTTTCTGCGGCCTAACTTACTTGGAAACATGCAACATGACATTAGGGCAATTAGCTCCACTACAAACCTCCGAATCAGACCTTGGTGGCGTTTTTATTGCAGGCTTGAGCCAAGAAGGTGATTGGTTGTGGGCGAATTCAATTTCTAATGAGCATGAGATGTTCGTCATGGACTTGATGGTCACACAGGCCAATCAGATTCATTTGGCTATCAACCATCGTGGCTCGATAGAGATTGAAAGTGGAACCATAACAGGTGGGGAAATTGAACAAGCAGCTGTTGTCATCCACGACTCCACGGGAACGGCTATTGCGCACCATTCTACCTTTTCCACAGGCCCTATCGAATCCATTGGATCTCTTTGTGAGGATGGATTCGGTTCAACGTATTTTGCGTTAAACTTTGAACAATTTATCGCGTTTGATGATTTTGTAGCCTCCAATAATGGCTCAACGGATGTCGTTGTCGCTCATTACGGAGTAGATGGATGGCTTTGGGCCAATAGTGCGGGTGGAAGTGGTGATGAAACCCTGAAGGATTGTGTTGGGCTATCCAACGGCGGATTACGAGTCGTAGGAGATTTTAATCAACAGATGATGTTTGACAATCTATCTACATCAGTGCCTCAGTGGTATGATTTCTTTGACGCCACCATGAGTAGTGATGGAATATGGACTTCCGCTGCCTCGTTTGGAGGAACCGGTGCTGAGCATGCAATAGGGCTGAAGTTAACCCCTCAAGGGGACGCGATTATTCTTGGCTCAATGACTGGGGGTTTCCAACTGGGAGATAATTTGCTAACCGATCAAGACGGTTACAATGACGGGGAACATTACGACATGTTTCTCGCCCAAAGGCTCGTTAACGGCTCATGGGACTGGGCCATTGCAGCAGGGGGACCTGGGAACGATTTGGCAATTGAACTTGCTTTCAATGCC
>JABJFP010000175.1 GCA_018662715.1 Methanobacteriota archaeon
CCCCCCAAATTGGGTGAAGCATGCAGCAACAATACACGGAGAAGGAGTATTGGTCACCTCGGATGAACCAACTGCTCTTCTCTATGAGGAGAGCGGATGGACTGTTGAACGGATTGATTTGTCTCAGCGTGAGGCGCTGGAAGGATGGAGAGTTCGTCAAACAATTCGCATGCTCTCAACAGTTTTCGAGGACGACGCTGCTCGCGAAGTTCTGAAAACAAGCGTTCCACAACCAATCATTGAATGGTTGATAGAAAACGATGCGATGTTCCGCTGTTCCACGTTTGATACCGGCGTACACGCAGGATAATTCAATCCGAAGCAACGACAACTCGTGCAGCAAGAATGACCTTTGATTTGTACAAGTAGCCCTGTTCTAAAACATCAACAACGGTTCCAGTAGGAAATTGTTCGGAAGAAGGAATGGTCGTAATCGCTTCCATTTTGGCAGGGTCGAAAGAGGCATTCTTTGCATCAATAGCGACAACACCGTCCGACTGGAGCTCATGCCACATTTTGTTTCGCAACAAGCGCAAGCCTTGTGCAATTGGGCTCTCGTCATCGGCTTCAATACCCACCATTGCACGGTCAACATCACCGAGAATGGTCAACATTCTCCGAGCAAGACCCATTCCGCCGTACTGAATCAATTCGGCTTTTTCACCCATCATCCGCTTGCGAACATTTTGAATTTCTGCATCCTTGTAGGCGATTTCTTTCTCTGCAAACTCGGCACGCTCAAGGGCTACTTCCAAAGGATCACGCTCTTCTTCAACCTCGACCTCAAGCTCTTCTTCTGTTGAAGGCTCGGAAATCTCCTCTTCCACTGCTGGTGGGATTTGTGTTTCCACTTCGGTTTCGTTGACCGGTGCTTCTTCAGACAATTCGTCGGACATCAGTTGCCGGTTCCGCGCATGGATTTTGAACCCCACGCTTAGGATGAATGAAGATAGGCCGAGAGATTCCACTCACCATAGCCCCATTTTGTAGCCTCAAGATGTTCTCGTCCCAGAACCCATTCTAAATCCTCTTCATCAGCCGCACGGTTAACTGCATAGACCAGCGATTTTGATGCACGGCTATGTGCTTGGAAGGTTGGAACAATTTTCGGATCGTCTTTTTCATCAATCGATTCACCGAGGGCTTTCCTTCGCCCCATCCAATTCAAAACCACACGATCAGCATATTCTTCAGCGGCTATACCTTTGAGATTAGCATGGACCTTGTTCCAAATCTGTTGAGTGTAGAGTTCGTGAATGTCTCCGACTTCACTTCGCAAGGCCTCTTCAAGGTAGAGAAACGCACGGCCTTCCCACACTTCCCATTGACCTGGGCTGGCCCACTTCATGAGCAAAAGTAGGCCTTCTTCACCGTCTTGACATGACAAGAGTGCGTCCCGGACAGAATCGTCTTCCCCAACATCTTGCTCGTCCATCCAGTCCAAGAGTTCAGCCTCAGCATCGATAGCAAAACTGTTGGTCAACTGATGGTCCTGCTCCGGCCGTTGGTCACGAAAAGAGCCAGCAGTCATACCTGTTGCGAGTTCAGCCCAAGAGCAATTCATAAGTAAATCAAGTGTTGGGGTGTGGACGAGAAGTCCAATCATCTCAAGCCCCATGGCTTTGTGGAAACAACGGTCTCGTTTGAGGCCATCGCTTCATACATTTCAAGGGCTATGGGTTCGGAAAGTGCTTTGTATGCTGAACACATGGTATATCCATGCGCAGAATCCTTACAATCCTCTTTTGCCTATCGCTGCTAAGCCTTCCAATGAATGCGAATGCCCAAGTTGCCGGTGCTGCTGTATCCCTTGAATGCTCAGAAACTTACATGCCAACCGACCCTCTTGCTGCAGGAAACGAATCCTTTGAGTGTATCGCAACAAACCCAACAACGTACAACGAAACTATCTCCATTCAAGTTACCGGAGATGGCCTTGAGGTGAACGCTCCAGCCTATCTCAATTTGCCAGCCGGTGAAAATGCAACCTTCTATGTCAGTGTTGCATGGGATGCAGGAGTCGATTCCGATACAGTACGAAGCATTACAACCACTGCAACCGTGACTGCAATGGACGATGTCCCGCCCCCCAATTCTGCATCATCATCAGTCAATACTTTGTTTGACTTTGGACACGACTACAGTGCCAATGGATGTACTACTGATGCAACTACGACCGCACAATACATTCAATTCCAAATCGGAGAACTACCTCCGGTTGAAGGAGAATCTATGATGCATGCCGGAAACTTTACTGTTGAACTGAACTACTCAGCCGCCCCGATTCATGCAGAGAACTTCGCACTCTTGAGCCTCATGGGATGTTATGACGAGGTCCCAATCCACCGCATCATCTCAAATTTTATGATGCAAGCAGGGGACTTTACCAACGGAGATGGAACTGGGGGGCACGCTGCTAAATTTGTTGGCCGTTGCAACGGACAGGCTGCATCCTCCCCAAGCGAATGCTCTGAAAGTTCATACACAATCCCAGATGAAGCAGACAATGGATTAGAACACTTACCTTATGCTCTATCAATGGCTAAGACATCTGCCCCTCACACTGGAGGATCTCAATTCTTCATCGTTGATCCAGATGCAACAGGTGCGGATGGGACTCCAGGGACACCTCATCTTGATGGAGTCCATACAGTTTTTGGGAAAGTCATTGATGGATATGATATCATTGACGACATTACAAGTTATTGCGACGGAGGTTGTGAATATGACAATCCTGAACTCATTTATATTGAACGAGCAATCATTCAATCCAATGTGGATTACGATGCGGACTCGGATGGAATTAACAACGATGCAGACAATTGCCCCGATGATGCAAATCCAAACCAAGAGGACTTTGACAACGATAACATGGGGGACGCTTGCGATGATGACAATGACAACGACTTGGTGAATAATTCAGATGATGCATTCCCG
>JABJFP010000318.1 GCA_018662715.1 Methanobacteriota archaeon
AAATTTATTACTTACGGTAACTATGAGTATGGATTCCGTACTCCTTTAATCAGTAAAGAAAGTTTAGTTGTTTGTGGATGTAGTAATACTTTTGGTACTGCTCTTAATATAGAACAGACATGGGGATACAAACTAGCTAAAGAACTCGACCTTCCTTTAGTAAACTTAGCCCTTCCAGGAGCCTCATCTGATCAAGTCTACAGGATCATCAAGACCTTTCTTCCTAAACTTAATCCTAAGTATATAGCATGCTTAATGCCTGATGCAACTAGACATGAATTCTTTTTTAGAAATTGGATTGATCATGAGAGCGAAGGTATTAAAGACAGTAATATTCAACCTAGGAGTGCTAACTTAAATACTTTTGAAAAGAAAAAAGCTAAGAAATGGTTAAACTTTTACAAATATGCTGAAGAGTATATGAATAAGAATTGTTCTACCTTAGAGTATCAATTATCAAATTACAATCGTAACATTGATGCTATAAAAGGAATTTATAACAGCTCTTACTTTTTAAGCTCTCAAGAATATATGAATAAAGGTAATCAAAATTCATTAGCAAGAGACTTAAGACACTTTGGTGAAAATTGGCACAGTATGATAGCAAAAGATTTTTTAAAGCTTATCAAGAAATAGTTGTGAGTCACAATTTTATTTCTTATATTTATAGTATATAAATTAAAAGGTTATAAATATGAAAGATGTTATGTTAAGTTTTGGTAAAGGATTAGATGGGTACCTTACTAAAGATCAAATTAGAAACTCATCACCTCTAGTATTTGCAGATGCTCCTACTAACCCAGATGTTAGTAAAAAGTATCTTTTTGTTAATACTGAAACTATTATTGATGACTTAGAAAAATTAGGCTGGTTACCAGTTCAAGCTGCTCAAAGAAAGAGTAGAAAAGAAGGCGGTACAATATTTAGTAAGCATATGGTTGCATTCCAGAATCCAGAGATTAAAATTACTTCTGCTGATGGTGATGATGCTTATCCTAGAATACTTCTCACTAACTCTCATGACGGTATGCAAGCGTTTAAGTTTAGCGTAGGTATATTTAGATTAGTTTGCAGTAACGGTTTAGTAGTTGCTGATGAGCAATTTAGTGACTTTAAAATTAAACATAAGGGGTATACTTTCGGTGAGCTTAGAAATGTAGTCCGTCAAGCAGTAGAAGATCTTCCTAATAGAGTTCAGGTAATGAATGATATGAAGAATAGAATCTTAACTGAAGATGAAAAGAGAAAGATGGCTTTAGATGCTATGCTTATTAGAGCTGGAGTAAAAGAGCTTCAGTATGATGAAGAGACTATCACAGATATATTAGACCCAAAAAGAGATGCGGATAAAGGAGATGATTTATGGAGAGTATTTAACGTTATTCAAGAAAAGATCACTCAAGGAGACTTTCACGCTGCTCTTACTGGAGCTAAAGTACGTAAGGTACGTAAGATTAAATCCTTTGAGAAGGATATGAAAGTAAATAAAGAGTTGTTTAAACTAGCAACAGCTTTAGTATAATGGAACTATATAAAGTACCTAGAAATAGTAGGATTAAAGTAGTGAGGGATATAAAAGTCCCTCCTGCTTCTCCAATGGTGGAGGGAGAAGAGATTCTTAACTTCAGCCATGTAGACGGAATGTACAGTTACTGTACTAGAGATAATGGAGAGGTAGTACATCTAGCTGCCTGGACTGAAGTAGAGATAGTATAATGGTAGAAGTATTTATTTTTTATTAAAGCAGAATGCGGAGATGTAATGTATGTGGTAAGGACAAAAGAGATCATAAGTTCAAACATGAATATAAGAAGACATGCTTGAAATGTGAGACTATCTGGTGGAGGCAATTGCTTCGTAAGATGGTTCAGGAACGTAGATTAACTCCTGTAGAAAGATTAGCAAACAGATCAGGTTATATGGGTTCAGCGTTCTTAATGGTTAGTCCTTACTTGTTACCCTATGAAGGAGTAGGAGCTTATACTTACTTAGTTGGTGCAGTTCTATCTATGCCTCAAGTATGGGTAGCTAAACAATGGAATATAGTTGCTCTAAACTTTAACCTTTTGGTAGGATATGGTATTTATATTTATACAGCGTTATGATAATAGAAGAAACATTAGCAGCTCCAGTTCGTGAATGGGTTTTAAACAAAAATAACAGAGATACTTTCTTTGTTCAACCAGGTTCAGGTACAATAAATGTATCAGGTCTTCCTCATACCGAAATGTTTGATGCTAAGAGAAACAATAGTAAGTTTCCATATGTTGAAATGTTTAAGATATATCAATCTATTCTATCTCATTACTCTCTTCCTAAAAATCAACCTTTAGATAATGAGTTTGGAGCATTAATATCTTTTTCTGAAGAAGGTCATAAGGTACAGCCTCATACTGACCCTAACCCTCCTGGTAGGATTCATACTAGATTTAATGTTCTAATAAATAAATCAGAAGGAGGCGGTGAGGCTATTATAGACGGTAAGGTAATAGATACTAAAGAAAATGAAGTATGGGTATGTGCTGCTGGAAAGTATGTACATTCTTCAGTGCTAATAAAAGGTAGTAAACCAAGAGTATTGTTAAGTTATGGTACTTACTTAAAAAGAAAACAACTAGAAGAAATATTAAATAAATGAAAGGTTTAAGTAAAAGAATAAACAAAGTTGCGATAATAGGAAAAGGAACAGCAGGATGTATTGCTGCTAGTTATTTTAGAAAAACATTAAATGCAGAGATAGAATGGATCTATGATTCTGAAAGTCCAGCCCAATCAGTTGGCGAAGGTTCTACTATTCCTCTAGCAAGAGGATTCTTTAACGAGTTAAATATGAACTATTCTGCCTTAGACTACTTAGGAGGAAGTATTAAGAAAGGTATACGGAAGATAGGGTATAATGGAGTGGGAGATTATCTTCATGAGTTTCCTTTAGGTGAACTAGCTATTCATTTTAGTTCTAAGATGCTTCAAGATTATATTCCTAAAGTATTAGATAGTAAAGGAGTTGAAATAGTAGATAAAAAAATAACTTCACATGATGAAGTAGATGCTGATTACATTATAGACTGTACAGGTTATCCAAAAGATATGAAAGGGTATAATGAAGCAGAGTTTACATCTGTTAATGCAGCTCATATAGTTCAGTCTCCTTGTAGAGGTCCTTTATTTGATTATACGTTTACAGTTGCTAGACCTTTTGGTTGGATATTTGCTATACCATTAGCTGATAGGACTTCATGTGGGTATCTTTACAATAAAGATATTAACACTTTAGAGGAAGTAACAGAAGATATGAAAGCATTTATGAAGGAGTATAGATTTCCATATTCAGATAATATTAACTCCTTTGAGTTTCAGAGCTACCATAAAAAAGAAGTCTTTACTGAAAGAGCAACTTATAATGGTAACGCAGCTTTCTTTCTAGAACCTTTAGAAGCTACATCTGTTGGTACTATAGATTGGATCAATAGAACTGTTGTTGCAATGATGCAGAAGGATTTAAGTTTTAAAGAAGCTAATAGTTTCTTTACTAGGGAGATTAAACAAACTGAGCATATGATTATGCTTCACTATCTTAATGGAAGTAAATACAATACTCCTTTTTGGGATTTTGCTAAACCTAGAGCTGAAGCTAGTGCTAAAGAAATGGTTCAATCTAACTTATTTAGAGATATAGCTGCTCTTGCTCTTAAGAACTTTCAAGAACCAGATTTCCCTTCCATGATAGATGTTGGTGAGTATGGACAATGGCCTCCTTATTCTTATTTTCAAAACTTTAAAGGTTTAGCTATTGCACAAAAAATAGACGATCTTATTAGAGAGTTTGAAACCTCTTCTTAAATTTTTAAAAACTAAAAGCTATTTATGATAGACATTATAGATATAGTAAAATCTTGGAGTAAATTAATAGGTAATAAAACCGATCAAGAAGTAAAACTAGCAGCAGAACGTTATAAAGTTTGTTCTTCTTGCGAGTTTCGCTCTAAGTTAGATTTTTGTAAGGCTTGTGGATGTTACCTTAAGGCTAAAATTTTTACTACTAATACTGCTTCATGCCCGAAAGGAAAATGGAATGAAGCTGAAATAAAATATGGAAATGTTAAAACAACTAAAAGTATATTATAAATGAAAGGAGTACTCGTTGGAACTGATTACGTCAAAGACATTGATGGTTCATTCAAAGTATTAGAAATAAATACCAGTATTGGTTTGACATGGAATAATGCCAGCAACTATTTTTTAACTAGTGCATTAGATCCTATTATATCAGGTTCCAGTTATACTGAAGCACATCTTATTCGAACAAGTCTTCAAAATAGTCATACTAATGACTTATCAGCTAGTTTTTCTGATGAAAATATGAGTGTGAATGCTGAAGCTCTTTTGATAGAATACTTAACAGGTTCCGGAATGACTGTTACTCTTCACAACGCTGCTAATGGAATAGTTCCTGATGTAGAAGATGCAGATAATAAGTTTATACTTCGTCAAGCATATGATCAAACTGCTGTATTTGATGAAACTTACTGTAAAGACAACTTTAAGTTTTTAAAGACAGTTTATGATCAAGACAATAATGCTATTCCTAAAACTTTTATTCCTAATACAGGATCAGCTGCTTCATTTACTTTCGATTCTATAGGAAGTACTGTTAGAGATAATGGAGCTTATCCTAACTATCTTATTAAAGAAAGATATCCAACAACAGATTATTCTTCATACCCTAAAATATATAAGGCTGCAGATACTTTTGCAGTTACAGCTTTAAAGAATGGATTACAAGAAAATGAATACTTACAAGAATATGTATTAGATTCTAGTTCTTTAGTTGATGGTAAACTTCCAACTTATAGAACTATAGAGTTACTATACGGATCTAGTCTTGATAAAGTAAACATGACAAAAGGACAAGTACTTACAACACTTTCTCCTTTAGGTAGTAGTATAGATTTAGACGATAATAATGAAGTACAGGTTTGGGACAGAGCTAAAATGATTCATAAAAT
>JABJFP010000320.1 GCA_018662715.1 Methanobacteriota archaeon
CATGTCGATGTAGTTGATGCTAGAGAAACTAAGAAGCTCTGGATGATGCATGTTTGCATCTTCCCACATCTAAAAAGTGATGGTCCTGTATTTGGGTTTGATGTGATTGCAGGACAGAAAAAGATTACAGGTGCATTCTTTGATTTTAGTCCAACTACTGATAAGAGTCATAGAATGGTAAACTGGTTTGGTAACACTATGTCTAAGTATGGTTACAATAAGACTAGAGAACTGCCTGATTGGGCAAAGCAAATCTTTAGTCGGCATATGGTAGCAGCAGGTAATGTCTCAGAAGAATCAGAGATGGATATGATTTCAAAGATGGCAAATGAAGGTTTATCATATTACCTAAATCATATTGGTAGTTACAATGATGCCTATGTTCAAGACACTGTAGGTAAAGTAGCACAGAACCGATATGCACATTACCAGAAACAAAATCCTCACACTCCTAGAACTATGACTTCTCTAGGATTGGGTGAAGATGATGTAAGACTTTTTATTGACAAATGTTTATTTCCAGAGGTTTAGGAAAATGCCAGTCTACACAGTAAAAAATGCTAAGACAGAAGAATATATGAATATGAACTGTCCATACTCTGAACTTAAAAACTTTCTTCAGGAAAATGAAGAATGGTCTCAGGTATTCAAAATGCCAGCAACTGTAACAGGTCGTATGTCTACACATCGTATGGCTGGTGAAACTTGGCAGGATATTCTTAAAAAGGTTAAGAAATCTTCAGGTAGAGATAACAAAATCAATGTCTAATAACAAACTTCGTTTTCGTTTAGAAGACCTTCCTGATATTGAACCTATTACCAAAAATCAAGAGAAAGTATTTGAAGCATTTGAAAAGGGTGATAACCTAGTTCTGTCAGGTTCTGCTGGAACAGGCAAGACTTTTGTTGCACTCTTTTTGGCACTAGAAGAAGTTCTTGATAAAGAAACACCTTATGATCAGATTGTGATTATTAGGTCTGTAGTTCCTAGTCGTGAGTCAGGTTTCCTTCCCGGCACTAAAGAAGAGAAGGAAGACCCATTCACTAAACCCTATCGTGGTATCTGCGCAGAGATATTCGGTCAAGGTGACAGCTGGGAGAAGTTGGTGCAATCTGGAACTATCCATTTTGAATCTACTTCGCATCTGCGTGGCACTTCATTTAATAATACTATTTTGATTATTGATGAAATGCAAAACCTCAACTTCCATGAACTAGATTCTGTTATTACCCGTGTTGGTCGTGAATGTAAGTTTATGATGTGTGGGGATTACTATCAGTCTGACTTTGAGAAAGAGAAAGACAAGAATGGTATTCTGATGTTTATGAATATTATTGAGCAGTTGAAACACTTTACAACTGTTGAGTTTGGTTGGGAAGACATTGTTCGTTCCGACTTTGTAAGAGACTATATAATGACCAAAGAAATTCTAGGCATTAAATAAAAGGAGATAATAGAATATAATGGCTAAGTTTTCTCGTTTTGATCCCCGTAACAAAAAGAACGGGCGTCATAAGAAAATGACTATCGGAGAATATCCAAAGGGTAGTAAAAAAACTGCTCTGGATGTTACAGAAGATAAGACACTTCGTAAATATAATAAGATTGTTGACCTAGATGACGATCCAGTACTAAATGATGAAGCAGATGAAGAACTAGGATGGGCAGTTGGATGATTTCTGGAAAGATTTGGGGTTCGACAGAACTGATTGAAGCAAATGGTGCATTAGAGTTCCATCGTATTGCAACCCGTAAAGGCGGAGTATGTTCTAAGCACCTTCATGAATTTAAATGGAATGGTTTCTATGTAGAGTCTGGCACTCTTCTTATTCGTGTATGGCAGAATGACTATGACCTAGTTGATGAGACTGTGCTACATACTGGAGACTGGACAAAGGTTAAACCCGGCGTCATGCATCAGTTTGAATGTCTTGAAGACTGTGTGGCCTTTGAAGTCTATTGGGCTGAGTTTAATCATAATGATATTGTCCGAGAAACTGTAGGACATTCGTAATGAAAAAGTTAGTCCTTGATAGTAAAGGATTTATGATTTTTGATAATGTTCTTTCAGATCAAGATAGGAACGCATGCTTTAATGATATTAAAACATTAGTTTC
>JABJFP010000308.1 GCA_018662715.1 Methanobacteriota archaeon
AGGGAAACCTAAGGCTGGTGAATCTGATAAGATGAAAAAGAAACGTGCAAGCTTTAAAGCTAGACACGCTAAGAATATTAAAAGAGGTAAGCTATCAGCGGCTTACTGGGCAGATAAGGTGAAGTGGTAATGGTTCGGAGAGGAATGGACAGATGTTAAAACAGGTAAAGAATGCGGTAGGTCGGGTACTTCAGAAAGTGGTAGACCTTATCCTGCGTGTCGTCCCGAAAAAGTGGCGAGCAAAATAAGTAAAAAAGAACAGGAAAGAAAAGAGCATGAAATTTGAAGCTTGTCCAGACTGTCCTTCACCAGCAAAGTGTGCTAAAGAAGGCTGTCAAAAAGGTAAAACTAAAATGTCGTATGGTGGCATGGCTAAGAAACCTATGAAGATGAATAGGGGTGGTTATTGCGGTGCATCTAACCCAGCGTCTAAGCCTATGAAAAAAGGATAGACTTATGAAAGTTTATGAAAAATATAAATCTGCTCTAGCAAAACATGGCTATACAGTAGATGTAGATGGTTGTGTCTGGGACGAGCGAGGCAATCAAGCTGCTATAGAAGATAGATTTGGAAATGCTTTCTGTAGTGACCCTAACGTAACGGATATTTGTAAGGCAGCACAAGTCATTATGGATAAGCCTAAACCGAAACCCAAACCTAAAAAGAAGATTGACGAAGAGGGTTAACGGGTATGCGTAAACAGTGGTACTAAGTTACTACTAAATAAGTATAACTATCTCCGCACACAAACAAAGGAGATAGTGATGCTAAACTTTTTAGAACGTAGCTTTAAGGCTATACAAAGAACACAACAATCAAGAGCAGATCTTTGGTTACTTAACAACATGAGTAACAGAGAGTTACGCGACATCGGTATTAGTCGCGGAGAGATAAGAGAGCATATAAATGGCAAGAAATCTAACCGAAAAACAAATCAAGTTTCTTGAAGTACTATTCGATGAAGCTAATGGTGATGCTGTTACAGCTAAAAGGTTGGCAGGTTACGGGGACAACAGCAGCACTACAGCTATTGTTGAATCCCTAAAGGATGAGATAGGCGAGAAGACTCGTACCTATTTTGCTCGTTCTGCTCCTAGAGCTGCGGTTGCTATGGTAGGTGCTCTTTCTGATCCTACTGAGCTAGGCATAAAAGAAAAGATGGTTGCAGCAAAAGACTTGCTAGACCGCGCTGGACTTGGTAAAGTAGATAAAGTGGATGTCACATCAAGCGGTGGCATCTTCTATCTACCACCAAAAGAAGGCACAAACGAATAAGTATTCCAACAAGAGACCTAGGATTCTGGCAATTACCAAAGCCAATCAAAGGCAAAGAAAAAGAGTGGCACACAATAGTACGTGTTACTGCAAAGATACCTTGGGGGTATGTCCTAGCTCCAGACAATGATAGGCTTCTGATACCTGTCCGTCTGGAGCTTGAAGCATTAGATCTAGCAAAGAGACACCTCAAGCAGTATAGTTATCGTGCAGTAGCACAATGGCTGAGTAAAGAAACAGGTCGCTATATATCTCATATGGGACTAAAGAAGAGAATCGAAGTTGAGCAAAGACGTAGAAAAGCATCTGCTATTAAACGCAAGCTTGCCAAGTGGCTCGAAGAAACCCTTGAGGAAATCGAAAAGCTCGAAACCCAAGGAGTCGGTGCATACAGAGATTCCAGTACAGGCAGTTGAACAAATAGAAACTACTAGAGATACTGTTCCAGCACAGGCTGTTGCTCCTGCATATGATGAGGAGCTAGCACAAGATATAGTGTTTAAGCCTAACCCTGGCCCCCAGACCTCGTTTCTGAGTTCATCAGAGAGAGAAGTACTATATGGTGGCGCAGCTGGTGGAGGTAAATCATATGCCATGTTGGCTGACCCTCTACACGGACTAAATGACCCTAACTTCTCAGGTCTACTTGTACGTCACACTACAGAAGAACTAAGAGAACTAATACAGAAATCACAGGAGTTATATCCTAAAGCTATACCGGGTATCAAATGGTCAGAACGTAAGTCACAGTGGACTTCACCTAGGGGTGGCAGACTGTGGATGTCTTACTTGGATAAAGACACAGACGTTACAAGATACCAAGGACAGGCGTTTAACTGGATAGGCTTCGACGAACTTACACAATGGTCAAGCCCTTACGCTTGGGATTATATGAGATCACGTTTACGTAGTTCAGCAAAGAACTTAGGCTTGTACATGAGAGCTACTACCAACCCAGGTGGCAGCGGTCACCAGTGGGTTAAGAAAATGTTTA
>JABJFP010000003.1 GCA_018662715.1 Methanobacteriota archaeon
TACTGAAGCCGTTGATCGTGGGGGGGGCCTAACGTGGCATGGACCTGGACAGATTGTCTGCTATCCGATATTCAAATGGGGCCTTCGTGACCAAGAAGCGTCGGTTGCTGAAATCATTACCAAAATCGAGCAGTGGGTCATCAACGCCCTTAGCACCTTGAACATCCAAGGAGTGCGTGATCAGCGGATGCAGGGCGTATGGGTTGATGGGCACAAGATTTGCAGCATTGGATTATCCTTCTTACGCTGGGTTAGTCGGCATGGTTTCACCATTAACATCGATACACCCCCCGGAAGAGTCGAAGGCGTAGCTGGATGTGGACTAACCGCTGACACAACAACGTCCCTAGCGAATCTAGGCTATGATGTTGAATTTCAAGCCATCAAACAAGCATTACTCGAAACAATGCAATTTTGAACGGTCATCGGTCCCGGAGGTAATCCTCACCGTACCATGCCCATTGGTCAAGAGTCCAACCCGCCGGCAATCCTTCTGCAGGCAAGGGGGGACCAGCTGGAGCAGCAGCCTGAATAACAGGAGTTACAACAGCAGCGACGGGCGTCATCATCATCGGTTGGGGAAGATTGGGTTGTAACTTAATTGACGATTCTTCTCGGTCACGTCGTTGCACTGCATAGCCAAGAACAACAACGGCCATGACGCAGAGGACTCCTACAATGAGGAATAACATGTTGGATGAAGAGGAATCCTCGGCAGATGCAAAGCGTGATGCATCCTTGGGATATGAGTCGCCAGCATCAGACCAGCCGTCCCCATCACCATCTAAGCAGCCAACACGGTCTTCAGTAGAAGTGCCTGGAACCTCAGGGCAATCATCTGAAAGGTTCGTGCCCTCTTGGTCAGGATATCCATCTCCATCAGCATCAGACCAGAAGCGTTTGTCATCGGGGAAGGCATCGAGGAATCCAGCCCACCCATCACCATCAGGGTCCGGGCAGCCGAAGCGTTCCATGTCCGAAGTACCAAAAATTTCGGGACAACTGTCGGGTGTAGTACCTGTTTCAGAGTCACCAAAACCATCACCATCAGTGTCGGAATGTTGTGTTGCATCGTCGGGGAATGCGTCGTTAGCATCCGACCAGCCGTCGTTATCAGAATCAAGACAACCCAATCGATCTTCAGTAGAAGTCCCAGCGTTCAACGGACAAGCGTCGCTTTGAACTCCGTCAGAAGCATCACCGTATCCATCTCCATCTTGGTCGGAATGTTGCGTAAATTCATCGGGGAATGCATCTGCTCCCTCTGCCACTGTCCATGCTCCATCCGGATTTGACCAGCCATCTCCATCTGTATCAATACAGCCGTTGCGGTCTTGATTGGAGGTGCCTGTGACAAGGAGACATTGGTCGCCTCCTTCCCCGTCAGAATTGTCTCCAAAACCATCTCCGTCGCCATCTGACCATTGTGCGCCATCAACTGGGAATACGTCTACGGTGTCACCGTAACCATCCCCATCGTAGTCAGAACAACCGAGACTCGTACCGAGTGAACTCGTACCTGCCTCATTGGGGCAGTCATCAATATCGTCGGAAAAGCCGTCGTTGTCGTCGTCAATATCTTCGCCTAGGTCTTCACAGCCGTCACGGTCAACATCATTGCCTATGAAGGACATGAACGATGGTGGGCTTTGGGGACAAAGGTCAGTTCCCGCAGATGATGGTGAGCAGACCCACCAGGTGCTGGATTCATCGCCGTCGCAGATTCGGTCGTTATCATCGTCCAAGTCTTCACCTTGATCTCTGCATCCATCTCCGTCATAATCAGTTCCTGCCAATGAATTCCAGCCGAGGTCACCGGTTGGGCAAAGGTCCGAAGTATCGTAAATCCCATCGTTATCATCATCAGAATCTTCTGTTAAATCTGCGCAACCATCCGTATCATGGTCGGTTAAGGCAGAAGAAATCCATGAAAGATTGCCAAGAGCACAGTCATCATTTACATCAAGGATTCCGTCTTCATCATCGTCGTCATCGCAAGCATCTCCGAGAAGGTCACCATCATGGTTGGCCTGATTTGCGTTAGGAATCATTGGACAGTTGTCCACCTGATTGCCTACGCCGTCTCCATCTTCATCCATGAACGGGTCTATCCGAACAACTTCGTCTTGGCCGTAATCAACGTAGTACAAGTGCCCATTAGGGCCAATCTCAAGGCCCATGATGGATGTTGCCGAAGTTTGAATGGAATCGGTTTCAGTAGCTGCTTTACCGTTTGAACTCAAATCGTATGCAACAATTTGACCGTTGCCATATTCTGAAACAAAGAGTTGGTCGTCATCAAGTACAATCCCAGATGGCATGTTCAAACCCGATGCGAGAACGCCCCATTCAATGTTCGTTATTGAGGAATATTCCTCCAAGGGCTCCATACGAGATGAATCGCTCATGATGTCTTGAGTACTGGTTGAGGAATCATCGGTGTTCACCCACAAGACTCGGTTTGCACCAGGGTCTGCGATGTATAAAATTCCTGAATCATCATCAAGGGTCATGTGTCCAGGAACCCCCATGATGTGCGTGAGTTCGACCTCAGAATACCGCCGTACGATAGCATCAGAATGATCGTCTCGACCAGTATCGTGGTCATCTTGGAAATCATAGTACACCAATTCTTCATAGTAGCCGTCATTATACCAATACGCATTGTCAGAATCGTGAGCGATTCCAACTCCATAAGGGGACTCGTGATTCATATCAATGTGACTACCTAGAAGACCATTGCCGTTGTTTTGATTCTCTACTGCAAAGTGACTGAGCGAGGATGGCCATAGTGTTGGGCCCATGAAATTGTTTGGGGAGGCTTGGCCACAGAACGTATTCGCTGTTTCCTGAGCAGAGCCCCACTGCCAGTCAAATTCGGGATGATAGGCCCCAAATGCAATAGCGCTGACTTCTTCCAAAAAGTGATTCCGATTTGAATCCTGACGGTTTTGAGAAACTTGATTCTCAAGCCCAGTATTCTCTACAATTGTGATGCTGTCTGTGTACTGATTTGCAATCCACAATTCATTCGCCCGCCCGGGGTGGAATTCAAGGTCCCTTGGATTAGAAAGAGCATCAGATGAGTCAGCAATAACCGTTTCATCAAAACCCATTCCAAATTGTTCTACCATAACAGCCTCTTTAGCAGCAGTGGCGTATGAAGGGATGGAAAATAAGAGAATTGCAAGCATGAAAAGTGCTAACTGCTTCTTGGCCATGCTTACGCCAATTTGAATAAGCATTTGATACCTTGTCACGGGAGTATGTTATTTGCACAAGTCACAATGTAACAACTGCCAGATTCATCCTCTGAAATCACTGTTTGAACCGAAGCCCTGCAAGAATTGCAAATTCGCTTACTTTGGCAATCTGTCCACGATATAGCTCATCACCTTACAATGGGACACGACCTCCTACGAATCCAACACGAGAAGGCCTCACCGTTCTATATGCTGAGTTTCTCGTTTTGAGCCAGTGCATGACTGACCCATTCAAAGGCCAATTTGTCCTTCGTCTTTTCTTCTTCACTCCGGCGTTTGAGGTTATTCATCGCCATCTTCATTCTGAAATTCCCTTCAAAGGATGGGGCGTGCCGGTCGAGATATGCCCAATAGAGCCTCGTAATTGGACATGTTTTCTTGGGATGAAAAGCACAGGATTTGCAATGGTCACTCATTCTGTTAATGTAGGCAGATCCAGCCACATAGGGTTTCGTCATCATCGCATCGCCAAGTGCGAAGGTACCCATTCCGAGCACATTCGGTTCAACCACCCAATCATAAGCATCAACGAAGGCAGCGTGAAACCAATCGGTTAGTTCACGAGGGTTGACGTCCAGCAAGTTTCCAATATTACTCAGGACCATCAACCGAGGTATGTGGTGAGTCCATCCCTCTTCCATCACCGATTTAACTGAAGAATCGAGACATTGGAGACCGCTATCTCCTCTCCAATACACTTCAGGAAGTGGGTTCATTTGGCGAAGATGGTTAGGATGTTCTTCCACATCGGGCATGGCTTCACGCGTCCATGAAAACGTCCGGTTCGAAGGGGTTCGCTGAACATCAAGGGTGCGGAAGCCGTTTGTGACTTCGTGAATATGGTGAACGTATTCTCTCCAGATTAACTGCCGCAAGAATCCTTCAGTACTGTTGAGGGGAGCATCGGTCTCTAAAACTGCCTGAACCAGTTCGTCTGGCATCAACCTGTGTAGATTTAGCAGAGCCGCAAGACGTGAATGAAAAAGTCCACGGCTTTTATCGGTCATAGCATCTTCATAACGTCCAAACCAAGGCATGCATTTCATTCCAAAAGCGAGGGCGGTTTCTACATCATTCATTGTAGTTGGGAGTTGAGTCATGTCCAAAACACCGGGATGTGAGCCATATTCTGTGTTGATAAGTTGTTCGACCTCAAGGTCAATTTCATCGCTATCATAGGATGGTGGTTCTGGGGGAAGTGGATCTCCTTTCCAAGGGAAGCGATTTTCAGAATCAAAACTATATTTCCCACCAATCGGTTTTCCCATTTCCATTAACCA
>JABJFP010000176.1 GCA_018662715.1 Methanobacteriota archaeon
ACTTTGACCGTCTCCATCAATTCTTCAAACACGTTTCCACTGTTCCTTGCAACCTCTTGAAGTTGCTTCAAAGCAGCCTGCGTACCATCACTGTCAGCGGTCTGACGGTCGGTCACACGCTCCAAGCAGGCTTCCTTCTCTTCAGGGGTCGCCCGGGCAAGTTCCATCTCAAAGTCGTCAGCAGCCGATTCATCAAACACCTGGGCGTTTGGATTTTGGAAGGTATTCACCCCGATAATCGGCAGCGTGCCGTCGTGCTTGAGGTGCTCATAGTACATCGATTCGTCCTGAATCTTCCCACGCTGGTACATCGTTTCCATCGCACCAAGCACACCACCACGACGGGAAATCGCTTCGAATTCTTTGAGAACTGCTTCTTCAACCAGGCTTGTGAGTTCGTCCACAATAAAGGAACCCTGAAGGGGATTTTCGGTCTTCGTCCAGCCGCTTTCCTTGTTGACGATGAGCTGAATCGCTAGGGCGCGTCGCACACTCTCTTCAGTTGGCGTTGTAATGGCTTCATCGTAGGCATTGGTGTGGAGTGAATTGGCATTGTCTTGAATGGCGAGAAGGGCTTGCAAGGTTGTTCGTATATCGTTGAAGTCAATTTCTTGTGCGTGAAGGCTGCGTCCACTGGTTTGAATGTGGTACTTGAGTTTCTGACTTCGCTCGTCCGCTCCGTACATGTCTCGCATGGTAATCGCCCAAATCCGGCGTGCGACGCGTCCAATGACCGTGTACTCAGGGTCAAGTCCGTTCGAGAAGAAGAACGACAGGTTGGGTGCGAACTTGTTGATGTCCATGCCTCGGCTTCGGTAGTATTCCACGTAGGTGAATCCGTTGGCTAGCGTTAGCGCAAGTTGCGTAATCGGATTGGCTCCTGCTTCTGCGATGTGGTAGCCAGAAATGGAGACGGAGTAGTGGTTTCGCACGCCGTGGTCGATGTAGTACTGTTGCACGTCCCCCATCAGTTTAAGGGCGAAAGGTGTAGAGAAAATACAGGTATTTTGCGCCTGGTCTTCTTTGAGAATATCTGCTTGGACGGTCCCACGGACGGTCTGCAAGGTTCGTGCCTTGATTTCAGCGTAGGTCTTAGCGTCCACGAGTTCGTCGCCTCGTCGTCCAACCGTAGCAAGTCCGAACCCGTTGTGCCCGTCTGGTAAATCGCCACGGTAGGCAGAATCCAGCAAGTTCACCGGTTTGCCCTGTTCGGACAAATACGCCTCAATTTGCTGGTCAATCGCAGCGTTGAGGAAGAAAGCGAGAATGATAGGAGCAGGTCCGTTAATGGTCATGCTCACCGAGGTATTGGCGTTGCACAAGTCAAATCCTGAGTAGAGGCGCTTGGCGTCATCGGTCGTTGCAATGCTTACGCCAGAGTTTCCAACCTTGCCCCAAATGTCCGGGCGACGAGCAGGGTCTCGCCCATACAGCGTGACCGAGTCAAAAGCGGTTGACAAACGAACGTAATCTTGGCCTTGGCTCAAGAGGTGGAAGCGGCGGTTTGTACGCTCAGGTTCTCCTTCTCCAGCAAACATACGAGCCGACAACTCATCTGTTCGCTTGAACGGGAACACACCGGCAGTGTAAGGGAAATGCCCCGGAGCGTTTTCTTTGGTAACGAACAGATGAAGTTCTCCGTCATCAGCAAAGGTCGGTAGAGCAACACGAGGTATGGCCGAGTGAGCCAGTGATTCAGTAGTCGTTTGAACTTTAAACGCCTTGCCACGAACGTGGTAGGTGTATTCACCGGTTGCGTATTCTTCAGCAAGTGCACGGAATGCTGCCAGTCCTTCCCGTGCCTCATTCACGCTCTCCAGCACATCATCGATTTGAGCAAGAAGGTCTTCAGCCACATCTTTTGCACCTCGCTCTTGGGCGTGGTTTGCTGCCGTTTCCAAGTGTTGACAGAGTCGTAACTGCTGGGCAATCTCTTCGTTGGCGTTGTGATAGTCACGAACGGTAGCTGCAATTTCAGAAAGGTAGTGGATGCGCTCAGCAGGAATAACTCCCTTTCGCTGACCCATTTCGTCCATCGGTTTGGTGGCTTCAAAGCCGACTAAAGCGGCAACCTTCTGCCACAATCTATCAACACCACCATCAGCAAATTGGCTGGCGATGGTCGCCACGACAGGAAGTTCCTCATCGGCGATTTCAAACAGGTTACGGTTGCGTCGAACTTGCTTACGAATCGCTCGTAGTGCATCTTCACTGCCCCGCTTTTCGTACTTGTTGAGAACGACGACATCGGCGACATCAAGCATCTCAATCTTCTCAAGTTGAGTATGAGCGCCGAACTCTGCCGTCATCACATAGAGCGAATGGTCAGCCACCGTTGTGATGGCGTCGCTGCCTTGACCAATTCCGCTGGTTTCACAGAAAATGAGGTCAAATCCAACAGCCTTGGCGACCTCAATTGCTCGGTCAAGATTCGCACTGATCTCCGAACCGCTTCCACGGCTGGCAAGACTGCGCATGTAGAGGTCGTTATTGGAAAGTGAATTCATTCGGATCCTATCGCCAAGAAGAGCACCGCCCGTTCGCTTTCGTGTCGGGTCAACGCAAAGCAAACAGACTTTCTTTCCAGGGTTGTCACGCTGAATGCGCAACATCAATTCGTCAAGAAGGCTTGATTTCCCAGCACCGCCAGTTCCAGTGAATCCAATGACAGGCACCTCACTGGTTGAGGAACGGCAGGTTTCAAGGTAGCCTTTGAGCGTCGCTTCGTCAGCACTTTCTGAAAGCGTCAGCAGAAGGCCAACTTTAGCCATGTCTTCTGGGGTAACGGGTCCATTCAGCGTTGCGAGGCGTTCTTTAGAAATCAAATCAACTTCACTGGCTTTTTCCATGAGGTCGTGAATCATTCCCATGAGACCCATTGTTCGGCCATCATCGGGAGAGTATATTTTGGAAATACCCGATTGATGCAAGGTTCTAATCTCGGGAGGAGTAATGGTTCCACCGCCTCCACCAAAGATGCGGACATGCTCACATCCAGCCTCATCGAGCAGTTCCCGAATGTAGGTGAAGTACTCCACGTGGCCGCCCTGATAGGAAGTGAGTGCCACGGCGTGAGCATCTTCCTGAATCGCACAGTCGACGACTGCCTTTGCTGATTGGTCGTGACCCAAATGGATGACTTCCGCCCCAGAGGATTGAATGAGGCGACGCATGACGTTGATGGCCGCATCATGGCCGTCAAACAGGGACGCAGCGGTAATAACACGAACTGGGCCAGCGGATGTTGAGAAGACAACCTCTTCCTCAGCCTCGTCCGCCATGGTCCTACCAGCAGGCTTTGGTTCATCAATTCAAGGGTGGACTCACGTGCTTTTCATCACGGCTAGAATTGTCCGATTCAATCAACTGCGGGCCTTCTGGATGGGGGCTCATTTATCAACAGGGGACTCGGCGGCATAAATGGGGAGACTCATGGTTCGTGAACTCATCAACATCGAAGCGGTAGACCGCGCCTTTGGTGCCGTTGATGTGCTGCGCGATATCAATCTCAAGGTCAATGATGGTGACCGCATTGGTATTGTTGGTCACAACGGGGCTGGAAAGACAACACTCCTCAACACCATCAGTGAGCAAAAGCAAGACACCGGTGACATTGACTTTGCACCTGGTATTCGTATCGCTTACCTCACTCAAATTCGGGACCTTGAATCCGATTCTACCATCGAACAAGAACTTGGCCGCAAAGGTCGTCAATTCCAAGAACTGGAAGATGAAATCGCATCCATTGAAGCCCGTATGGTTGACCCAGCGTTCTACGAAGGCGATTGGGAACCCGTAATGGAACACTACGCCCAACTTCAACAAACCTTAGCAGCAAGCGGCGGTGGTAATGTTGCAGGTATTGCAAAAGGTATCCTAGAGCGACTGGGCCTTGACAAGCATCCAATGGATATGGCAGTCAACAAACTGTCCGGTGGAGAGCAAGCGAAACTCGCTCTTGCACGCCAACTGGTCGGCCTCAACGGTATTGACGTCATCTTCCTTGACGAACCCACGAACCACTTGGACATTCAAACCACAGAATGGCTAGAAGATTTCATGCGCACGTTCAAGGGCGCACAATTGATTGTATCTCACGACCGTTATTTCCTTGACCAAGTTTGCACTCGTATCGTTGAAGTCGACAACCTTCGTGCTTGGCCTTGGAAGGGCAACTATTCGCAATTCTTGAAGCAAAAAGAGGCCAGTGAGGCATCGCTTGGGGACATGATCAACACGATTGAGAAGAAGATTCAATCCACCATGGGCGCGTTATCACAAATGAAGCGGGCAAACAAGTATGACAAGTCAATTTCTGCTAAGCACAAGATGATTGAACGCATGCAACAGGAATTGAAAGCCCTCAGAGCCCGCATGCCCAAGAAGCGCAAGAACCTCGTGTTTTCACTCGAAGCAACCGATAAGGGAAGCATGGATGTCTTGATGATTGAAGACGGAACCATGACCTTTGAAGGTCTTGAACGACCCATTCTCAAGAAGCAATCATTGGAAGTCCGAAAGGGCGACCGCATCGGGATTGTCGGCGGGAACGGACAAGGTAAAACCACCTTGCTGAAAATTATCAACGGGGATTTGAAACTTGACAGCGGTGTCTTTGATTTGGCTCCTGGATGTGAAATCGGATACTTCCATCAAGACCACGCCACCCTTGATTTCAGCCTCAGCCCAGTTGAGCAAATTGAGAAACTTCGTCCTGATTTCCAATACGGAGACATCCGTGCTGCTTTGGGTCGTTTCCAATTCTCTGGCGAACAGGTGACGACCAAACTCTCCCAACTTTCTGGTGGAGAACGAGCCCGTGTGGCTCTTCTGAAACTCCTTCTTGAAGAGAACAACCTGTTGTTGATGGACGAACCTACCAATCACTTGGATATGGATTCTAAGGACCCACTGGAAGAAGCTCTCATCAACTACACGG
>JABJFP010000177.1 GCA_018662715.1 Methanobacteriota archaeon
TCTTGGACCTAGTGTGGCTGTTGCTGCAACGTATGCATTCTTTTTCTCTTTCACTTCTTTCGCACTGGTCAAATGGTTAACACCCGATTTCAACACACTCGAATCGTTGCTCGCAGACCTTGGAGGGTCAGCGGGCATCTACAATTACAGAGTTGATACGAGTCTCGGCGTACTGGCAATTGCTGGATTGCAAGCCCTTCTAATGCTAACACTCCTGGCTGGTGCGGGTTTCCTTGAGCGAAAACATACCATGACGATTTCAATTCATGAGGAGCACACGAATCGCAAGAAACGTGGAACGCCTCCATTGAAGTTACGATTCGTCGTCTATTCATTGCTAGTTGCGAGTATGCTTCCCTTCGTCTCTGTCGTCGTTGCGTCGTTTAGAAAACGGGGGACCTCGCAGAACGGCACGACCGAATTTAATTGGACGCTTGAGGGATGGCATCGTGCTTGGGCGGGAGACTCCTCAACCCTTACACTCCTAGAAGCGCTTCAAAATTCGCTTGCCTACGCAGGCCTTACATTGGTGATTGCTCTTCCAATCGGCTACGTTCTTGCATCCATGTTTCACCGACTTGAAAAAAGCGGAAAGAAACGTTTGGCTTCAATTCTTGACACACTGTGTATGATTCCCCTCTCTGCCTCGGCAGTAATGATTGGACTAGGGGTTGTTCTTGGCCTCCTGAGATGGTATCCTGAACTCTTCATGTACCGCTACTTACCAGTGTTACCTCACGTGATGTTAGTCTTACCTTTCCTCGTCCGAATGCTACGTCCTGCGTTTTCAAGAATTGAACCAGCCTTTGAGGAGCAAGTACGTCTTCTCAGTCTCCCTCCTCTCCAATCATGGTGGCATAGCAAAGGAGCCTCAATGGTGGCGCCACTTACAATGGCGGCATCACTCTGCTTGGCCTTTTCACTTGGGGAATTTGGAGCGACTTACCTCCTAATCCGAGTAGGTTCATGGGATTCGCTATCAATTATGGTCGACCAGTTGCTAGGTCGGCCCAAATTTGACCCACTCATTATGCCTACAGCAATGGCTGTTGCAGCCTCATTAATGCTTACAACTTTGTTCGTATTATGGCTGAGTGAACAATTTCGAATGAAGCAAGGTGATGCAAATGATTGAACTAAAGAATTTGACAAAAACATACGATGAACGAACCCTGTTTGACGGGCTGAACCTTCGCTGTGAGGAAGGAGAGATCGTCTCTATACTCGGCCCTAGTGGTTGTGGAAAGAGCACCTTATTGCGTATTTGTTGCGGCTTGATTGAGGCCGATGCTGGTGAACGTTGGACCGATGATGGCCTTATTGAAAACGGTGTGATTTCACCAGCAATCGCCATGCTGTTCCAGCAACCGGTTCTATTCCCCCACCTCAATGTTGGAAGGAATATAGGGCTTGGGGGGGGAAACGAGATGTCCAAAGATGAACTCAGCAGACAAGTCTCAGCAGTACTGAATTTTGTAGACATGCCCGGGACTGAAGGAAAAAACATTACAACGTTATCTGGTGGTGAGGCACAACGTGTTGCTTTTGCACGTGCATTATTACAATCACCAGACATTATGTTACTCGATGAGCCCTTTGCATCTCTTGGTTTGGAGCAACGACACCGGCTGGCACGAGATACTCGAAAGCGTCTGAAATCTCGGGGCATTACAACCATTCATGTCACCCACGATGAAGATGAAGCCGGAATTATGGCTGACCGTGTGATTTCTTGGAAAGAACTTCATTCATCATCCCAAAGCATACCAACTCCTATGAAGGAGGATGGACAACCAGCGGATAGTGAGGAATGATGATAGGAACACCGGCTGATATCATCAAGTACACACGCGCTGTACAAATCCTTCTCAACGGGTACGGCGGGTACAAGAAAGGAAAACGAGTTGAAACTGACAAACAAATCCGAGATGAAATCGTTCGCACTACGATTCGTGTACGCCAACACATGCAAAACATTCACGACCGTTCGGTTGACGATGATAACTTGAACATTGTCCGAAATGCACGGGCATGTATGCAAGAGATTGATGCACTCATCGAGGATGTTGACAAATCTTCATCTGGAACGCAACATGCATTCTTTTCGGGCCAACGAACCGTCTCAAATAAGGATTTGAAAGCATTGATCGTTCACGACCATGAAGTGATTGAAATGGTTACAAACGCAGTTAATCTTTCAAACGACTCAGAGCGAGCACAACAACAAGGAAGCGATGAACTGGCATCGGTCATTCAGCGCTGCCAGCAAATGATTTCAAGCTGCAGAGGATTCTACAGCCAACGTTCAACACTCTTGAATGGACTCAACAGTTAGAGGGGATATGATGACGACATTTAGATGGAGAGACAGCCCAGAAACAATAGCACGTTTAGTGAAAACCGAGACCATTAAGACTTGGAAAACAAGTGATGTAACGCTCAATCCTAACGAAGCATGTGCCTTCATTGAAGACGGTAAGATTGGAGATGTTCTAAACGAGGAAGTCGTTCGCAACATCGGCGGCGGGTTCGCTCGGTTCATGGGAGATTTTCTCGGACGGAAGGCTAAGGACCGCCGTATGCTCTTTGCAATGACGGGCCCAATGGACATCAGCGTACCGTTTATTCATCCACTTGGAGACGGGCAAACTGCGAAAGGTGTAGCCCAATTCCGATTGCAAATTCGCAAAGGGGATATCCCTAAGCTGCTCAATCTCTTCGCCAATCGGTCACCGGTTCTTGATCGTGTCAGCCTATCTCTTATCATCGGACAAGAAGCGTCTCACAGAGTAATTGCTCCAAGCCTTTCATCGATTGAAACGCTTCAACAACTGAGGGGATTTGAACTTCAAGAGAGGTTTCAAATGCGCAGTGACAAGGAACTTCGTCCGCTTCTCCAGACCATGGGGTTGACCATGCTAGGCGCCATGCTAATTACCCATCAAACAGACCTCGAACGTCTTTCTGCACTCCAACATAGCCTAAGAGCGGCAACAGATACAGAAGGTGCGCAAGCCGAAGCCGAGGTTCAACGACTTGCTCACCGTGAATCGGTGACTCTACGACGTATCGAATGTGAGATGAACATTCAACGTGGAAAGGCAAAGGGTCAAGTTATGATTGAAGTTGAGCAAGAACTCCATGAATTACGGAAACAGGAAGCCGTATGGGAAGCAGAATTGAAACGGGACCATGCCCGAGCGGAACTTGATGCGAAGAAAATGGAAGACAAGACGGCCGTAGCCATGTCTTTGTTCAATGAAGTCCAAGAACGGAAAAAAGAACGAATGAAAACTTCCAATGACCTCCAAGAATCCATGATGCGTCTTGCTGCTGAAAACGGCGCACTAACACCTGAAGTGATGCAAGAATTCCTCCGCCAACAGGGTGGACAAGCACCCCCGGCAGTACCTCATCCTTGTCCTTCATGCCAGCAAATCGTCCAACCCGAATGGAATGTATGCCCACACTGTGGAGCAGGACAACAACAAGGGTGAGGCCGTGGTAAAGGACGTAGCCACATCATCGTGGGCCATTCTCAAAAGATGGTTTCCAAACTACTCCTCATGGTCACGGCCCCGAACTGCTTTGTTTCTACTTTGTATCTATCTCTTAACAGCAGCCACTCCATACATTCTCACGAATCAGATTGCGGCCTGGAGGGATGTCTCTCTGTTCAATCCTGAAAATTTCATTGATGACATGATTCCCTTCATGCCTTGGACCATCGTGTTCTACTTTTCTTTCTACCTTTACTTCCCCATCGTTGCCTGGTACGGTTCTGGAGAAGGGGAACGAAGATTAGAGGGATTCATGTTCCACATTTACCTAACACTTTCCACATGGTTGGCTTGTGTTTTGTTCATTGCCACCCCCGTGAAAGTGAATCTTCGCCATCAAGTCACCTTTGCCGATGGCCTCTTTGATCCATTTCTAGCGTCGCTTCATGATGCTGACCCACCGTTCAATTCATGGCCGTCTCTCCATGTATTTCAGAGTCTACTCATCATCCTTGTCATGCGTCGATGGATGTTGAAGGACAAAAAGTGGACCAAAATTCATTCAATCATCGTTGGAATATGTTGGAGCCTTCTGGTCCTCTCGACCATGGGGATCAAGCAGCATTACATGTTTGACGCCGTAACCGGCATAATGTTTGCAATCGGTGCGTGGTACTTTTGTGTTCGAAGACTCAACCAAGCAAAGCGCCCACTGCTTGAGGGTTTGTGAGATAAATAGTAAGTCCAACTCCGGCCATAATCATCATCCAAGAGCCTACCATTTTGATCATGCCCGTAGCTCTTCGCAAGAAGTTAATCATGACTTGGCGGCCCATACCAACCAGCATGGTTACAATCACCATGAGAATCAGTAAGCCAGCCATCAATCCTGCCACACCAAATGCGATTGCAGTAGTGCCGAGTGTGCCCAAAAAGATAACGAACGGGAGAACAGCTGCTGCCGTACAATCAATTGACGCAGCTGCATATCCAATGCCATAGAGATACATATTACGGCGGGGAGTGAAGGTTTCGTCCATCTCTGTTGTACTGTATTTATCGACCCAGTTCTGAACGAATCCCATTACGTGTGACGTGACCCCAAGGAGCATCATTGAACCGAGCACAATGAGAAGAATTGCGACGAATATAGCGATGGTGTGGATGATACCGGAGGAAGCGAAAAACTCACCCATGATTAGGGCTAGAATTCCTATGAA
>JABJFP010000178.1 GCA_018662715.1 Methanobacteriota archaeon
CCACCGGCTTTGGCCTGAATTCTGTGAGCAAGGCTGAGTCCTTTTGGCAGTGGGCTTGAGATAAAGAATTCTTGACTGTTGACGGCAACATGTGGAATCTTGAGCACCTTCGAGGCTTGCCACATCAGGGGTTCATAGTCGGAAATGGTAACGTCGGGTTTCCATTCTTGGAGGTGTGCAAGAAGGGGCTTGGCCAGTTTTCGACGCCCATAGAGGTACTTTCTGTTTCCGAAAACGGTTCTCCAAATCGACAAGCGTCCGTTCTTGACGTAATACTTTGGCGTTGAAGTTTTCAACACACGTTCCTTGCCGAACCGTGCGCTTAACAACTCTTCAGCGTCACCTTCCGTACAGAACAACACCTCATGACCACGGTCGAGCAGTTCCTGACCAATGGCAAGGGCTCTGGCAGCATGACCTCGCGTCATGCCAACCAAACCGTAGCAAACCCGCATCTCGCTCCCTTGTGACCCTGCTCGGAAGTGCTTATTATTTCTCAGCCGTCAATTGACGTTCGGATCACGACTTGCCAATCCAATGCCATCGACTGCCAACAGTGGGCGAGCGCAAACATCAACCCTTTCAAGCAAAACGACGCATCCTGACCTTTCTGATGCCTTAGGTTGTGGATGCCATTGTTGAAAACGTGTACCAGCCAAACTCGAAGAATACCACGATGAACAATGGACTGAAGTCATTCCATTGGTGAAAGGAAGTCACCTTCTCAAGGTGTTGCTGTTGGCAATTCCGTTACAAATTGTGGCAAATAAGATGCTCATGGACGAGAACGCATCTATTTCAATGAACCATCGAGAGTTCTGGCCATGCAAGGTGCCGTCCTTTTCGACCGTATTCTTGGTCATAGGGCAAACGAAGCGCTTCGAACAGGTTGCGTTCGAACCGCCATTCTAGGTTTCTTGCTCCACTTGTTGTTGTGCTTGCTTTACCAGCTTTCTCTGATTGATTTCAGTTCAGAAACCAGTCAATTGTTTGATTCCTACCTCGACGCTTTGTACACTCCTTTTTCCATTTTTCTGGCTTACGAAGTCTACGAACTGATACGCACCATTCCGGACTCGTTCACCAATTCGATTGGAAAGCAATTTGAAATCATTACGTTGCTGGTGGTCAGAGATATTCTGAAGAGGTTGTCTGATATCGACGCTTCAGTTCGTTCAACCATTGATGAAAGCATCACGACCTTAGCAGTGGAATGTTTGGCCTTTTTGATTCTCTTTCTCACTGCCTTGTTCTTTACCAGCCACAAGCGTGAAACGAGTATAACAACCAATGATAGCGATGGTTTGGAGAAGTTCATTTCGCAGAAAAAGCAGCTTGCCATCTTCCTGCTTGTGTTGTACATCTTAACGGCCATCTACTCTCTTTCATCATGGACCTACAACGTATTTGAGGGAGACGGATCCACGAACCGCACGATTTTCTTCCTCGACTTTTTCACCGTGTTGATCATGGCTGACATCCTCATCTTACTGGTCTCCTATCAGCACATCACCGATTTCTCACACTTAGCCAGAAACACCGGGTTCATTCTCTCAACAGTCATTTTACGCGTCGCAATCGCAAGCCCAGGAATTTCGGGAGCCATTCTGTTCATACTCGCTGGGTGCCTTGGTTCAGCCGTTCTTCATTCCGGAGTTTTATTCAAACAAAAAGAACGAGATTTCATTGGAGAAACTGAGTAGTTACTGCATTTGTGATGCATTTCGGCATGTTTCATGTGCTGCAAACGCTCGCCACTGTAAGGATATGCGCAACATCCATTCCAGTCAGCCTCCCTTGCTGTTCTGTACAGGAGTATTGATCGAGAAATGACTGCTTCACTCATTCGCTAATTCTACATTCATCATGCAGAATTGTGCGCCAAGAACTCCAGTTAGTAAAAGTGCAAAGAGGCTGGGGAGAGGGAAACCAAACTCCCCAAACGCAATCAGTAAACCAATTTCCATCACGATCAATCCTGCTACAGAACAGACCAATGCTGCCAATGATGTGTGCCATCGGTATGTGTAAGAATTGAATGCCATTTCCTGACCAACTTCGAGTGTTCCAGAATCTTCCATGTGAATGACGACTCTGAACACCAAATGTGCAATTTGTACAACGACTGCAGTGAGGATAAGAATCATGAACATGATGCCAAAAATAGCCAGGACAGAATCCTCTTCCAAGAAACTAAACCATCCGCTTTTAAGACTGAATCCATAGAATGACATTTGCAAGCCAAAAGGTCCAGCACTTACCATGTCATCAAATACAATTGCAATCCAACCGGTGAATACACCAATGATCAACATCAATCCTCCTGCGCCATGGAGGGCATGAGAAGCAAGCTTGATACCGCTCATTGGCGCAGAATAAACTCCTTCCATACCTCTCGCTTCCGGCGTTTCCCCCCACTCAAATTCTCCTTCACAGTGCGGGCATTGGAATTCACCAAATGCATCATCATCCAATTCTATTTCATCTTCACAATGAGGGCATTGAATATCAACCATAAACTCCCTAGGACTTAGAACTGATAAGGGTTGAGCCGGTTTTAGCCAACAAGAGGCCCATGCGAATACCCGCACCACAGAGGCTAGCGAGTGTACTGGGGGACTGAACACCCATTGTACTTCTCCATAATGTCTTGAGGGGTTTGAAAGAACCCTTGCGATTTCGTGGAAATGGTATGTCGCTAGTCTTGATTTTGTTCATTTAGAACAGAGTCTGCAATGACTCGAATGTCTGTGTTCCATTGGGTAAATTCAGGCAGATCCAATGGCTCAACACCATGGACTGCATGAAGCCAGATGAGTGTGCCAGTATCAATCATGATTTGACCAGCATGTCCCTTTGCATCGGTAAACACAGAATTGTTCAATCCTTGCAACTTGTTGACGTCACCTTCAAGTTCTCCGGCTTCAAACATTTCACGTAGTTCGTAAGCCACTGCACCATGATGAAAAGTGAAGACATCATTGTCAGGGAAGTCCGCACCTAGCTCTTGAGATAGATTAACCCAATACGGCCAAAGGTCGAGTGTTGAGTTCGCTGCGTACTCGCTTGCATTTTCGTACTCTCCAGGGAGATCCTTCCACGGCATGGCCAAACCAATTCGGATATTCGGATTTTTGTCAACTGCATAAGTGGTGAAGTTCCAGATTGCCGCATCTGATTGGAAATCAGATTTCATGAACTCAATACTGCAACAAATCATCACAAAAACATCAATTTCGCCTGTATCCAAGTAAGCCTTGATGTTCTCACGATGGCCGTCGTCTTCCCATAATGCATCGGGGGCACCTGAAACACCTCCACCCATTTCGATATACTGTGTGTGATTGGTGAATCCTATGGCATGTGCATAATCCTCAAGTGTTTCAGCAAAAACTCGTCCGAAGCTGTGGCCGATGTAAAGCACATTGAAATCTTCAGCATTGACTTCTTCTAGTGAACCCATATTTTTGCCACCATCACCATTTCCTCCGTCACGTCCGAAGTACCCGAATAAAGAAACCGTGAAGATCAATGCAATGACAAAGAAAACGACCTTTTTGCTCATGCTTTTTTTCACACAACATACGTATATATTGCTTCTGTAACGCAGGGTAACTATGTAACGCAGGTGTAACCCATCACATACCCTCTTATTCCCTCTGTAAAGGGGTATCATGGTACGGTACCCTTCGTATGACCGTCAATGCGATGGGTGTGCAGAGGGTTTATTC
>JABJFP010000024.1 GCA_018662715.1 Methanobacteriota archaeon
ACGCTATCTTGACCAAGAAAAAGTACGCAATGCGCTCGATTCAGCCACAACACATGGTGCATCTTACGCCGAAGTCCGGTTAGTTTCCTTTACACAATCTTCAGTAGCAATGCGAGACGGCGTTCTTGAACGTGCGATTCCTGGTCAAGAGTTGGGGCTCACGCTCCGAATTCTAGCCGATGGAGCGTGGGGTGTTCATTCAACGACCGATATTGCATCGCTCCCTGAACAAATTGAGTCTACAACTCGCCTCGCAAAGGCAGTTGCATCCCGCAGGGCAGAAGGAGAAAAACCGATTGGTCTTGCAGACATCCCCGTATTCGTGGACGAACACCACTGGAAATCAGAACTTGATGTACGCCACACTGAGTTGGATACAAAGATGGATTTGATGAATGATTTTTACAAGGGTGCAAGCCAACATAAGCATGTAGTATCAGTCACCACTGGTTGGAGCGATGAACACATACACACTGAACTCATGACCTCAGAAGGTATGGATCGAGCATGGTCCTTTCAACGCTCGCTTGTTCACGGCATGGTTACCGCCAGAGATGACTCAGAAGTTGTCTCTTACCGAACTCGCACTGGAGGTCAGGGCGGGCTTGAACTCATCCAAGGCGTTGACTTGACCGCACTGGGTGAACAGGCCCAAAATGCTGCACTTCGTCTGCTCAAGGCCGAACGGGCACCTTCTGGGAAAATGCCGCTTATCGCTGATAATGATTTGACTGGCGTTTACATCCACGAGGCCCTTGGTCATCCGTGTGAGGCTGATTTGGTTGCCGCTGGTGATTCTTGTCTTGCAGGGAAATTGGGTGAAAAAATTGGAAACGATATCGTGACCGTCGTCGATGACCCGACGCTTATGGGCGGATATGGAGCCTATCCAATCGATGATGAAGGAGTCAACACTCGGGAGAAAGTCCTCATCAAAGACGGCGTACTCACAGAATATCTCAATCATCGTGAAACGGCTCATCACTTTGGGTTGGAGCCAAACGGCGGGGCTCGGGCTCAAGACGGCTTGCATCACCCGCTTGTCCGAATGTCCAACACCATGATTCAAGGTGGTTCACACGCAGATTTAGAGGAACTGATGGAGGATGTTGAGTACGGCATCTATGCTTGTGGAACTCGTGGTGGACAGGTCGACACAGGACGTGGTTCGTTCCAATTTGCTGCCCAAGAGGCTTGGCTTATTGAAAACGGCGAATTGACTCGACCTCTCAAAGATGTAAGTGTTAGTGGAATGACGCTTGAAATTCTCAAGAATGTCGACGGACTTACTCGTGATGCATCGTTGGCGACTCCTGGGTTCTGCGGCAAAGGTCAGACTGTTCCAGTTGGAGATGGCGGTCCAGTCATGCGAATTCGCGAGGCTTTGGTGGGATGATCATGCTACCAGATGGTGCACAAGACAGGCTACTTGCTAACGCTCAACAAATCGTTGATGCTTGCTCTTCAATCGGCGTACAACAATGGGACATCGTAGGGTTCCAATCCTACGGCCACGAACTTGACATTGAAGCCGGTAAAATCACCATGGCTGGTGGCGGTGGTGAAGGGGGATTCGGAATTCGAGTGGTTGAAGATGGCCGTTTTGGATTCGCTCATTTAGTCGACGTATCCGGCGCTGAGCGAGCAGTTCAACAAGCCTTGAGCATTGCTCGCAAATCACCTTCGATTGCTCATTTCGTTCTTCCAAGCGAACAGGCCGCCACAAAGGTTGGTGGGATGTGCGACACAAATATCCTCAATCTTGGCCCTGAAGACCTGCTTGAGCAGGCTGATGCACTCCTAAATGCTGTCAAAAGTGCTGACGAACGGGCTATCGTGACTGGAGGTGGCGTTGGAGTTTCTGCTACGGCATCTTGTCTTCTCAACAGCGAAGGAATCCTAGAGAGTGGATTGACGACCTCTCACGGGCTTGGGGTTCAAGTTACCATTGACAATGATGGAAAAATGACCAGCTCGTACCAAGGAGATTCATCAAGGACAAAGATGGTGGATGTTCCTGATTGCATTGAACTCGCTGTAGATTGGGCCGTCCGAACTCAGAATCCGATTGAAGTTGATTCTGGGGCTTTAGATGCTCC
>JABJFP010000025.1 GCA_018662715.1 Methanobacteriota archaeon
CGCTCGCTGACCGAGCAGGTGATGTCGTGGCCTGTATGAACCTCAATCAAGCGGCACGAGAAGCATATTGGGGCGCATACCCAACGCTCCCCGCTCAGCTCCATGGCGTTGGTGAAGAAGGGGTCCAACGACGAGATTGAAACCAATCCAAAGTAAAGTTTCCTTCGAAGCGATGAATGAACTTAGGACGACTTAGCAATCGTGAACGGTATACCCACATATTGGAACCTTCGCGTCGGGTTAAGATTTATATGATTGATTTCGGAACGACGGTTATGATTGGCCAAGGTATACTCAACATGATAACTCTCATGTTCATGTCGGTCATGGAAGGGATAAATTACGACCCTGGATATGTGCTTTCGGCATTATTGAACGCTGTAGGGATGGCTTTGGCTATCATCGCCCTCCTCATCCTCGTTGTCTTGCAACTGTTGGGAATCATTCCCAACCCGTGGCCTTGGATGATTTAGAACGGTACAACGAACCGTTCAAGGTATCCAATCGGTTTGGTTGAGATGAGGTTTGAACTGTATCGCATCCTCATGTGCTTCAAGTCTGTCAAGCAACCATAGAACCCAATGGAACGTCCCCATGCCCTCTTCCTCGGTCACACTACTGCCTTCATGCATGGAGTAACCAAATTCAATCATCTTCATCATCCGTCGCATGCTTGGCCCAATCAGTGAAAGATATCCCTTGTAGAAGGAATAGACGATGTCAAAGGAAAGATTCCGGTGAAACGTCATCAAGGCATGATTTGACATGAGAACGATAACGGCATTGGTGGCATCCTTTTGCTCCCTACTAAGGCTCATCAATTCTTCAAGACTGGAATCTTTAGTAATGACACTTCCAAAGGTTGCAAAACCTCGTTGAACCAGAGGATTTTCCAATGATGTGGCGATGGTTTGAGAAATTTCAAAACGACGGTTACGATTGACCTCCATCACCTGACGCAGACCAAAAAGAAGTGTGAACATGATGGCAAGGCCACTTAGTGCCTCACCAAGGTTCGCTGCATTTTCAAGATTCATGGTCTTACCGTTCCTATATTTGTTTGAAGGAGGCCACTCCCTAATTATGCCTCTTCAGTCGTGCCGACGACAGTATTGCTCTCTGTTGAAGCCATGAGTTCGTCTGTATCAAATTGTAAAAGAACGAACAATACAATGGATTGGAATACAGCACCTGCAATGAAGAGATTTGGGAAACTACCACCGACCAAATCAAGAAGTTGGGGGGAGAGTGCATTTCCTGCAAATGCACCAACATTGATCAGCGTCATGTAAATTGAAAATTGGGTCCCTCCAATATCTTTTGTCGTTATCGACATCAAAAACGCCAAGAGATTAGCCCCAACTATAGCCCACACCAAGGTCCAAAGAAGCCAGGCGGGAAGCATAAACGATGTATTGTCCCACATGGAGCGTGAAATTGACCAAAGGACAGTCATCACGGTCCCAATACCTACGGCGTAGGTCAATGTTCGGTGCGTACCAAATTTAGAGCCAAGCAGACCTCCGACAAGGAAACCGAGCATGGTCATCAGGAAGACAGGCGCTCCCTTAGTATCAAGATACTTCTGAGAGTCCCAATCCAATTCCTCTACAAAGAGGAATTCCCACTGGAAATCAATAATCCCCATGCCGGTACCCATGCCTCCACCGATCCACATGACCGTGCACAAAAGCAGAGCCAGGCGTGCGGGTTTATCAGCAACTGCAGTACGGAAGCCGCTCAAAATTTCACCAAAGGTCATCGCATCATTAGCGTCATTCTCACTCGATTCGGCAGGCGATGGACTCCAAGGAAATCGTTTGTCGCCAGGTCGTTCAAGGATGAATAAAGGCACAAGCATCACTGCAAAGAGAATTGGAATTTGAACAAGAAGCGCACTTTGGAATCCCGAATCATTGAGTACACGGCTCAGTCCAAGAACCGCAAACATTGCACCGAGTCCCTTGGCGACGAACATAAGGCCATTTGCAAGAGATAATTCTTCATCCTTGAGCGTATCAACCGCGAGTGCATCTGAGCTGACATCCTGAAGGGCAGCGAAGATGTTGTGAATCAGGAAAAAGAGCCCTAGAGTCTTCAAATCTTCAGCGGGGTCGTCAACAAGAAGGAACGCAGCCATGGTGAGCATCATACCAAGTTGTGAAATCAATACCCAAGGACGTCGTCGGCCCATTGATTTGAATTGATAACGGTCAATGACCGGCCCGAGGACAAGTTTCCCAATAATCCACGGTATCATACCCATAGCAATGAGCGCTAATTTTTGGTCGTCGTCCATTGAACCGTTGTCGACCAAGAAGGTGACCAAAGCAGTTGCAATGAAGAACCAGGGGACGCCTTGGGCGAAATAGAGAGCGCATACGGTTGTGAATCGTGCCGCACGGCTGTCTTGCATATTCACTGACATAGGTTCTTGTCATCGTGATGCGTCTAATAGTTATCCCCACCAAAAAAAGGAATTAGAGGTACTGTAAGGAATTTGAACGTGACGGATTATTCCTCTACGCTTAGGGATGAGGGCTGAAATGTATCCATCAACCAATACAATCCACCCCAAACAGCCTCGGTGGGTTTATCATTTTGAAACATGCTTGCTGATGTAAATACCTCAACTGCCCGCCGCCAACGGGTTCCGAACACACGGACATACGGCCCACAAAAAGCTTCAACCAAACCAAGCGACAGGTGCCCATTTTTTCCAAGCAAACCAATGTCATTCATACCGATCATCATGGCGTTCATTGCATTTTTTTCTTCTCGAGACAAAGCAACCATCTCCTGAATGGTAAGATTGACATGAAGTTTGATTGTACTGACGGAAAATCCTCTGTGAATCAAAGGATTGTTCATGTGGTGTGCCGGATTCCGACCAATTTCATATCTCCGGTTTTCGTTCCAATACTTCATTTGGCGTAGACCGAACAGCAGCGTAAAAAGGATGGCGATTCCACCCACGGTCTCCCCGATATTAGCCGCAGTTTCGATGTCCATTGTTTACCCCGAGCCTCTGCGCCCTCATCCAGATTATCCTTGGTGAATAAAATGAAACGCACGAGTATAAATTTTGCAAAAACACGACATTAGGTGGTAGTTCTAAACGCTATACTGAGCGTCTAACACGGGGGAGTGGACGCTGGGGTCTGCATAACCCAAGAATCTGATTCCAAACTCCTTGCGATAATCAGAGCGGCACATGCCTTGCTGGCTGCAGGTGATGCCGAGGCAGCAAGGGATCTTTTAGCCTCATTCTCAAGCCCAGGAGTTGATGCCCTTTGTTGAACAACTTTTCAACTCTTGAAAATCAAACCATGTTTTCAACTCTTGAAAACCCCCATGGTTCAGCCAAATTTGAGCAACCATCAATGGTTCAACCATTGCAAACCATGGGGGGTGGAAATGATGGGTATTGAGCGATTTCCTGAGGCAAAGAAAGACCTTAGAAGGGCAATCTTGCACAAAGACAGAGGTTTTGCGGTTCGTTTGACGCCAAATGGAAGTACAAGACACGTAAAAGTTGCAAATCTTGATCAGGATTGTCTTGC
>JABJFP010000179.1 GCA_018662715.1 Methanobacteriota archaeon
TGCCGAAGATGGGACTGGAAACGATGAGGACCTGATTCTTTACGCTCTACTGGAAGATGTTTGGCAGGCGTTATTACTCAACGAACCACTTCCAAAAGCCTTCGCACTCGACGGCTCGGGCGTTCGGACCTGGGAGGGTTACGACCTCGTGCGTGAAGCCAAGCGTTGTGCTGAACGACGCTCTGGACTCCGATTCCGAGACAATGAACCCGCTATGGCCTTGCTGTTGTTAACCAGCGGTCGTTGGACCGTTCGCGAATTGTTGCAAAACCGACTTCTCGCACGAAGAAGAGATGGCGTAAATCCATTTCCTGACACCTATGACGCAGGTCTTGTTGACCACGCTGACCACCTCGCCGAAGTTGACGGTGACGGCGAAGTTGCTGAGGGACGAACCGACCTTCGTCATCTTCCATTCGTGACCATTGACCCACCCGATGCAAAGGATTTCGACGATGCCGTATGCTTGATAGAGGAAGGGAACAAACGTACACTTTGGGTCGCTATCGCTGATGTTGCCCACTACGTTCGCGTCAATACTGCACTTGACCGTGCCGCTCGTGCAAGAGCGACTTCTGTTTATCTCCCGCATACCGTCTTGCCGATGTTACCGCCGCGCCTTGCTGACCATTTGTGTTCTCTCCGGGCTGACGTTGACCGTCTTTCTATGGTCATCAGTATGGAATTGAACACTGACAATGAAATCATCAACACGCAGGCCTACGAGGCCGTGATTCATGTCAAGTCAAACATTGCCTACGGTGACGTGCTTCAAACCAACGAATACGACACAATGTTGGCGTTGGCTGAATACTGGCAGAGCAAAGAGATTCGTTTGGACCTGAACAATTCCGAATTACGACCTCGCCTCCACGGCGATGAAACGATCGCTGTTGAAGTCAAATGGCCAAACGACGCAACCCGCATGATCGAATCGTTCATGGTCGCCACCAATGCCGCCGTTGGCCATCTTTTAGGGGCCAAGGGGGCGCCACTGCCTTGGCGTTGTCACGCACCCCCTGACCGCCCTGAAGTTGAGGGTTTGAATGCAAAATTAAGCGCCATGGACATCCCGATTGAACTGCCCATGCCGAGTTCGCGCAAACATGGTGAAAGTGACGCCCATGAACTATCGAATATTTTGGGCGACTGGGCCAATCTTGGCTCGGGAGAAATTGACCTTTCTGGGATAGAGGATACCACTGATGATGTCCCCGATTATTTGTCTACAGTCATTGACCCCGAAGCAAGAGACAACATTCTCATCTCATTACGCCAAGCACAACAAGCGGCGAGTTCACTGACCGAATCAACGCGAAGAGTCGTCGACCAAGGATTGTTTCAACTCATGCAGCGAGCTGTTTACAGCGAAGAAAACGGTGGCCATTTTGGTCTGAACTTGGATGCGTACGTTCACTTCACCTCACCGATTCGCCGATATCCGGACCTGATGGCTCACCGTCAACTCAAATCCCTGATTCACGGCCAAGAGTGGGTCCATTCTCATGAAGAGACCGCTGAACTCGCCATGCATTGTTCAGAACAAGGTTTGGTCGCAAAGCGACTGGAATGGGAACTTGTATCCAATACCTACCACGTTCACCTCATGCGTGGAGGGTCCATCGGAGATTCAAATGAACCCGCACCGACATCCTACAATGCTCGGGTTGTCGGTTTGAAAGCGCCATGGGTCTTCCTTGACCTGGGTGATGATGGTGCGGTTTCAGGACGTATGCATCTTGCTCAACTCGGTGGAAAACAACGACTTGTGGTTGATGAATTCGGACTTGAAGTGACAACTGCTGAACCTGACCATTCGGGAAACACTCCCGTCATCTTGCAACTTGGACAACGATTTGCCTGTCGCTTGCGAGGATTGGACGTTTGGTCTGGGTCACTTGACCTTGCGCCGATTTAAGCCTCTTCAAGAATCATGTTGACGTGATGTTCAGCCTTAGAAATCTCGTTAGATTCGCCCGCTGCAATCAACTTCTTGGTGCCCATGAAGAGAATAAAAACACCCAAGGGCAAGAACACAAACACTGCATTGTCTTCAAGCCAGTCTGAAATCAAAATCAGGAACCATATGAAGGCCATCACGAAAAATATCCCGCCTGTAAACGAGCTGGGTTCAGTGAGAGATGTCTTGAATCTGTCAGCATCGAACTTCCATCCGAACATCTGCAATCCCATTACACCATGAATCATGAAGGCCAACAGCCAAGCCAATTCAAAATCGCCGAACAGGAAATCCACATGATGGACATCCATGTAATCTGAAATGCTAAATGCCAACGCTAACGGCATTCCCGTGTAAAATACCATGACCGCCGTGACCCCTGGCCAAGCTTTGTTGACCGTTGTTCCAGCGTAGGTTTTGGAGCCAAACCGTTGAGGAGCGACTTCCATCCAAATCATCCAAGCCACCAAATGGAATGAGAAATAAATTAACCATGCTGTTTCATAGAAGAGGCTGAAGGCTTCGTCAAAGGATTCCACTAAGAACCAAGCACAAACGGCTGCAGCAAAGGCGTTGAAGGTCGCTTGGACGGCCATTGAAGGCTTTCTATTACCATCGTCCCACTCCATGAAAAGTTCTCTCAGAAGAACTCCAAGAACCAAGGTTGCGCACAAGAAAGCGGCGGTATCGTCCTGGGCACCAAGGGCGAAAAAGAACGGGAAGGCACCCATGATCCATGTCGCAGCATAGGTGACGCGAGCGTCCAACTCGCGCGCTTTTCGGGCTGAATATACGGCAAGTGCAAGCAAAGGAAGCCAAAGGCCGCTGTTAAACGGCCCAAAGTCACTGTTCCAATCGTGGCCGCCTGGCCCCTCAACGAACTTGATCCAAGCCATCAGGGCACTTACGCTGAAAATGATGATTCGTGCTTCATTCAGAAAGATCTCAGCTTTACCGGAATAGTGTCTTCGAAACGAAACCCATGAAGCGATAGCGAGAAGACCAAAACCAACGGACATCAACCATTCCTCGGCGTCCACGATAGCGTCGAAGTTCTCGCTGAGCAACAATGAAAGAAAGCCCACTCCAAAGAGAATCATGGTGGCTCCAGTCGCAGCAGCAGTGCCCAAAGCAATGCGCATAGCATGGTCTGCAAGTATGAATCCCGTGGCCTCTTCATGGCCTGATGCAGACACACCAACCCCCGGTGCTTGTGATGACTCAACCTTTCTTATTTGGCCGACAACTAAAGTCTGAGGTCGCTGTTCTTCAAAGGTTTTGATGCTCTCATAGGATCTGGAATCCAAACGCCCTGCATCCGCATGAAACGAGAGTCGTTCCACAAATTCAGAAGAATCCATGAATTCAACTTATTCCACCTCCGCTTAATTATTTCCCCTCCAAAAATAACATAATTGGAGTATTTTTATTTTTGTAATCAATACTAGCCTTTTTAATGACTACAATAAACCCAATGGCATGGCCCGTATTACTGCCGAACGTTGCGAGTGCAATTGCAAAATGAAGCGACTCTACACACGCGCTGAAGGTGGAAAGGGTTGGGACGGCGTCGGATGGATGTGCGGTTGTGGTTGTGGTTGCGTCACTCTCGATGAAGGAGCATGGCAACTGATGTCCTGTTGTAGCGCAGAGGTTGAGCCCAATGCGTGAATTAACTCTGCAAGTCACCGGAATGAACTGCGGTGCGTGTGTCGCCTCCGTTGAAAAGGCGGTTTCCAGCCTTGATGTTGTCGCATCTGTGGCCGTCAATCTCCCTCTTGAAAAGGCAAGAATCGTGCTGACTCAAGCTGCTGACACCAATGCAAGAGAACAATGCATTGCGGCCATAATTAGTGCCGGTTTCAAAGCCACGGACTTAACCCCTGCACCTCAACTTCGTGAACAAAACAAGACCGCTCTTCACGCCAAATCTTGGAAGGTTTCCGTCGCCTTTCTCCTCAGTGTCCCTGTATTCATTCTCTCAATGGTGCTGGATGATTTTGGAACCTATAAGGGCGTGAACACTCGTCTTTTCCTCGCCTTTTTTGCTGCCCTTCCCGTTTATATTTGGTCGGGGGCAGAATTTCATCGGAACGCATGGGCTTCGCTTCGCCGAGGAACTGCGAATATGGATGTTCTTGTTCATCTTGGGACGACCGTTGCAATGCTTTGGTCTAGCGTAGTGACCTTTGCTCCACTCTTCTCATTCAGTCCAGATTTCATCCTCCAATCAACGCATGTCTTCTTTGATGGAGCAGCATTCATCATCACCTTCGTTTTGCTTGGAAATTATTTGGAAGCGAAGGCCAAACTCAAGGCGACTGACGCTGTTCATCACCTCATGGAAATGCAACCCGATGAAGCATGGGTTGTTCTGGAAACCGGCGGTACCGAAGCACAACAGGTAGGAGATATCCCAAAGAACACCCTCATCAAAATCCTCGCTGGCGAGACCGTTCCTCTCGACGGTTGCATTGAGAAACATACGGCACTCGTTGACGAATCGAGTATGACTGGAGAATCCTATCCGGTTCGCAAAGGTGAGGGTGATGAAGTGGTTGCTGGAACGGTGGTTCTTGACGGTACGCTCTTTGTTCGAACCACAGCATTGGTCGGTGATACGATGCTCGCAAAGGTCATTCAATTGGTTGATGAAGCGCAATTGGGTAAAGCCCCGATTCAGCGTTTGGTAGACCGAGTAGCAAGCGTATTTGTTCCTGTAGTCGTGATTGCTGCGATTGGGGCCGCTACGATCTGGTGGTTCTTTGCAGAATCACTGGCTCCTACTTCCAATATGGAACCGATAGAAATGGCTGTGATGGTGCTGGTCTCAACCCTTGTTATCGCCTGCCCGTGTGCTTTGGGTTTGGCGACACCGACCGCTCTGGTGGTAGGGACGGGAAGAGGTGCAGCATACGGATTGCTCATCAAAGGAATCGAAGCTTTAGAACGAGCTCACGCAACCTCAGTGGTCGTTCTTGACAAAACTGGAACCATCACTGCAGGCACCCCGCGAGTGAGCCATATCGAATTATTGGACAGTGACGTACGAGAATTGCTTGGAATCGCTTCTGCATTGGAACTTGAATCGACCCATCCACTCGCTTCTGCAGTTCACACCTCGTGGTCTAACGTCACGGATAAACGACCTCTTGTTCATGATGTACGAACCTTGCCTGGACAGGGTTTGGTCGGAGCGCTTGATGGAGAGCCTGTGGCGATTGGAACCTATGAATTGATGGAAGCGCTTGTTCATGAATTGCCTGAAGACTTGGAGCAGAACGTGAAGAAACGAGCGAAGCGTGGCGTGACGATCATGCTGGTATCGAAAGGTCAACGCTTGCTGGGATGGATTGAGGCGAGCGACAGAATTCGTGAGACCTCTGCTCCTGCTATCAAACGGCTCAAGCAATCTGGAATCTCTGTCATCATGCTTACCGGGGACAGAGAAGAAACAGCCTTGACGGTTGGTGAAGCGGTGGGTATTGAGACCATTGTTGCGGGTGTAAAACCAGATGAAAAAGCCGAGCATATCCGTGAATTACAGCAACAAAACGAAGTCGTCGCAATGGTAGGAGATGGGATTAACGACGCTGCTGCTCTCACGCTTTCAGATGTTGGTTTGGCAATGGGTGCAGGAAGTCAAATTGCTTTGGAAAGTGCTGATATTGTTCTGGTTAGAAACGATTTGGCAGATGCTGTAGCGGCGTTAGAACTTGGCCGAGCCACGATGACGAGAATACGAACCAACCTTGTCTGGGCTTTCGCCTACAATATCATCGGAATACCTCTCGCCATGGGACTGTTGTATCCGTGGACCGGGTGGTTGCTCCCACCGGCATTTGCTGCCGCAGCAATGTCGCTTTCTTCCGTGAGCGTGGTGAGCAATTCCTTGCTGTTGCGTTGGTGGCAGCCCTCAAGCGCCCTTCGTTGAGCCTAGAACGAACTCCTCCTGATAGCTTCAGCACTGCGAATCGCATCAGATGGTGGGTGGATGGAAGAGCGACGGTTTGAAATCCGCGAGGCGCGGCCATCAGTTTGCGCGGGGGTCGCCCAGCTTGGTCAACGGCGGTGGGTTTAGGTCCCATTCCTTATCGGTTCGCAGGTTCGAATCCTGCCCCCCGCATCTGTTTCAACAAGGCAGGTGAGAACCATGGAACAATGTTTCATCTACGGGTAAAGCCAACTGATTTGAGTAGTTTGAAATGTGCCTCAAATTTCAGTAGAATAAACTCTAGCCGATGTCTTATATCGGCATATCATTGATGCGCTAGTGAAGCCTCCATGAATCATGGACGAGGACGTAGACAAGAATTTTCACGAGACCATCAGCAAGGTTGTCTGGGGAGTGCTTTATTTCATTAGTTTCTTAATGGCAGGACTAACGATTCTCGAGATCCTCGTATCCCTCTTCTAAGCAAACCCACACCACTCGGATGGAATCAAAGGTTCCGGATAGAGAATTCTTTGAAGTTCAAATTTTGAAGAGATGATCAGGTTCAGCCCACTCTTAGTTATCCTTCATGACAAAAGGAAACCATCCGAAATGAACGAGTATTGCTATAGGGTTGCAGAAATAAAGTAGCGCATTCAGAAATCGTAAGAACGAATCTAAATTGACGGTAAACTGACTTTTTAGCGTGGGAGTAATTTATCTGCGGAGGTGTCTTTCAAACACTATGGCCCTCAATCAAAAATCCAAGACATTTGTTATGGTACTTCTTTTCCTGCTCGCTGGATTTGTGGCACTTCGCCGCAAAGAATGACTGACCCATACCCAATGTGAAGAGCATTGATGGGTCAGGAGCTGCTGCGATAGCCATGAACCGTCCTGCACGAAGTGAACTCGGCAGCCATTGGAACTTGGACCCAAACTGTGTGTTTCTAAATCACGGCTCATTTGGAGCAACACCAACCGTGATTCGTGAAGAGCAACGTCGCTGGCAGGACCTCTTGGAACACGAGCCTGTTCACTTCTATGAGGACTTGGCGGAGAAGTTCATGGAGGACGCTCGCCGTGCCTTAGCGGCCATGCTCAAATGCGATGCGGACGACCTTGCGCTGATTGAAAACGCAACATCTGGCGTCAATACCGTCATGCGCTCTCTTCGCTTTGAAAAGGGCGATGAAATCCTCGTTCCCGACCACGCATACCAAGCCTGCCGTAACACGCTTGACTACGTTGCTCAGCGATGGGGTGCGACGGTTGTTACCGTCAACATCCCGTTTCCAATCAGCGGGCCTGAAGTCGTTGTTGAACGCATGATGGCAGGAGTCACATCACGAACAGTCCTCGCCATGGTCGATACCGTCACCAGCCCCACAGGTCTATTGATGCCCTTTGAAGAACTCACGGCAAAACTTGAGAGCGCTGGCGTAAGTGTTCTTTTGGACGCTGCTCACGGCATCGGAATGGTTCCTCTATCGCTTGACTCCTTAGGCGCATCCTATACCACAAGCAACTGCCACAAGTGGCTTTGCGCCCCCAAAGGCTCCGCATTTCTTCATGTGCGAAAAGACAAACAAGAGAACATTCACCCGTTGACCATCAGTCATGGAATGACCTTCCCTCTTGGCGATACAACGCGGTTCCGTCATGAGTTTGACTGGACGGGAACGCGTGATATCTCTGCGCATTGTGCGCTTCCGGCAACAATTGAGTTCATGGCCAGCCTCACCGAAGGAGGTTGGAATGAAATCATGGAGCAAAACCATCAACTCGCCATCAAAGGGCGGAACATCTTGTGTGAAGCGCTGAGCATAGATGCCCCGTGTCCAGACGAGATGATCACGTGCATCGCCACACTGATTCTCCCCGCTGATGGGGCATCAAACGGAATCCCACTTCATGAACCCGACCCGCTTCATGAAATTCTTCAGACCAAATACGGCATCCAAGTACCTGTTTGGTCGTGGCCAAGCCCAGAGGGCAGATACATTCGAATTTCAGCCCAACTCTACAATTCCGAAGAAGAATACCGTTACCTCGCTCATGCTCTCAGGCAGGAATTGAACTTCTAAACCAAGGAGAGACCGTAGAAATCGGTGTCCATTTCATAACTTACTGCGTTTTCCATCTTGTATGGAAACTGAGCAACAACACGAACAACGTTGGCTAATTTTGGGCATAATGAGCCTCAGCCTTGTCATCGTGATGCTCAATAACGTCACGCTCAATGTTGCCTTACCCGAACTGACCAAAGCTTTGGGAACAACCAACACTGAAATGCAGTGGATTATGGATGCTTACGCCCTCGTTTTTGGAGGAACTCTACTGACCATGGGTGCTTTAGGTGACCGTTTTGGGCGTAGAAAAGCCCTCCAGACCGGATTGGTGATGGTGGCTGGTGCTTCTCTGTGGGCCGCATTGTACGCAAGTTCTTCTGAGGAACTCATTGCGGTGAGAGCCATTATGGGGCTTGGTGCTGCTTTGGTAATGCCCGCAACCCTTTCGACGGTCATCGTTGTATTCACGAGCGAAGAGCGAGGAAAAGCGATTGGAATCTGGGCGGCCATGGCTGGAATCGGAGCCCCGCTGGGACTGTTGGTTGGTGGATGGGCCGTACAAAACTACGACTGGCAGATGGTGTTCTTCATCAACATCCCCGTCATCGCTGTTGCCCTGATCTTAGGACTCATCTACGTGCCGGAATCAAAAGATGAGAAGGAAGAGAAGTTGGACTTCCTTGGTGCTGTCCTTTCCATTGCTGCACTCGGCTCGCTTCTCTATGCCATCATTGAGGCACCTTCGCATGGTTGGAACAGTTTCGAAACACTTGGTACCTTCGCCCTCTCTGCCCTCTTGTTGTTCTCATTTGTCGTCGTAGAGGGGAAATCAAGCCATCCAATGCTGCCCATGGACTTTTTCAAAAATCCTGGTTTTTCAACAGGTTTGGTTGCTATTATGCTGGCTTTCTTCGTCATGTTTTCATTCATGTTCACACAGATGTTCCATTTTCAATTGATTCGTGGAGAAAGCCCACTTGGTGCAGCAATCCGATTCTTTCCACTTCCTTTCGGACTGATGCCCGCAGCAGCAAACAGCGACAAACTGGTTCGGAAATTTGGACGCAACAGAGTGGTCGGAACTGGATTGTTATTGGTCACTTTGGGGATGCTTCTTTTCACTACCGTTGAAATTGATACACCGTATTGGCGCCTTGCGTTAACCTTCTTCCTTCTCGGCCTAGGGATGGGCCTTACGATGGCTCCATCAACCGAACTTGTCATGGAAGCAATTCCCCAAGACAAGGCTGGTGTTGGAAGTGCAACCAACGATGCGAGTCGGGAAATCGGCGGAGCATTGGGTATCGCCATTGGTGGTAGTGTCCTCAACGAGTTCTATCAACGAGAATTTGTATTGCCTCCGGGTCTTGAGGGCACTCCGGGTGCTTCAGGGTTTGATACTTCATTCGCTGCTGCGATCCAAACAGGACAGACTACGGGCAACGAAGCGCTGCTTTCCGCAGCCCGTGAAGCGTTCATGGTGGGAATGATCAACTCTGCACGAGTCGCCGCTATCATCGCTGCACTGGCGTCAATTTACATCTTTACACAAATGCCTAGAGTCGACACCCCTACCACCGACACGAGCAAAACTACTGAGGAAGAATAGATTTCAGGATTAAAATATCGGTCTTCTTATTATAGGGGCTCCGGAAGGAAGGCGGTTGTGGATACCGTCGCAATAGTGGAATTATTGACGATATTGGGGATTGGTGTTTTGACACCAGGCCCTAACTCATTGACCTGTTTCGCCCACAGTGGAATCTACGGACCAAAGAGCAACATCAAACTCATTGCCGGCATGTGCATTGGTTTTGTTATCGTTGAATTATCAGTAGGGCTGGCAGTCAATGTTCTGAAAGATAATACCCTCGCAATGACTGTATTGCATTACATTGGCATGGCCTTTCTAGCAGTGATGGTTATCGCCATGTTCCGTATTGACCCAAAGGGCCTTCAATCCGAACACATTGAAGCGGCCTTAGGAGTAAAAACAGGCATTTGCATGCAATTTGCCAATGGGAAGGAATGGGCCTTCGTTGTCATTATTATGAGCAGTTTCATCGAGCCTCTCGGAGGAGGCATCAGTGGAATTCTGACCATAATATCGATAACACTGTCTGTATGTCTTGCTGCTATGATTGGTTGGACATTCCTTGGGTCACGCCTCCACGGAGTTTTCTCAGATGAAAGAAAAGGCCCAATGATTTTCAAAGTCTGCGGAAGCCTGCTGTTCTTACTCGGGATTGCCCTGTTTGCACGCGGTCCTGTCCTTGCTTGAAATCTCAAGACATGATGAACTCTGGAGAAGAGCCGACCAAGTATCGTGGCGTCCGCCGCAATCGTCTGTTCACTTCTTAGCCTTGTGGAATTCTCTTGCTTGCTTGGCCCACTCGTCTCGCTTGACTCGGCCAGGGAAGAACTCGATGGCGTTGTTGACTTGAGTTTCAATCTCTGAGGTCATGTTTCCAACTTGTTCAAAGGTGAAGATACCCAGAGCGTTCAACTTCTCTTCAATAAACGGTCCAATCCCTTTGATCGTCTGCAGTGAGTCCTTCTCTGAAGCACTTGCAACACCGAGCGTTGCGAAATCAATCGATTCTGCCTTCTTAGAAATTCGTTCAAGGTCTTCGGCTTGCTTGAGTGCCTTCTCATCGAGTTTCACATCCTCACCGAGCAAAATCTTCGCCTGATTGACCCATTGGTCCCGCTTGACACGGCCAGGGAAGAATTCGATGGCTTCATTGACGTCGGTTTCAAGTTTTGAGGTCATCTTCGAGACTTGCAAGTAGGTGTAGATTCCGAGCGCATTGAGCTTTTCTTCAATGAACGGGCCGATGCCCTTCATGACCTGAAGGTCGTCCTTGTCGCTTGCCTTGGCTGTTCCAAGAATCGCAAAGTCAATCGTTTCCGAGCGTTCTTGAACTCGCTTGAGTTCCTCCTTCTTCTTGACTTCCTTGCTCACAGGCTTGGCTTCCTTAGCAGCGGCAGCGGCGGCAGCCTTAGCAGCCTTCTCTTCAGCGGCCTTGGCATCCTTAGCAGCCTTTGCTTCAGCGTCGGCTTGTGCCTTGGCATCCTTAGCAGCCTTTGCTTCAGCGTCGGCTTGTGCCTTGGCATCCTTAGCAGCCTTTGCTTCAGCGTCGGCTTGTGCCTTGGCTTCCTTAGCGGCCTTTGCATCAGCCTTCTTCTCCGCATCTGATTCTTCCTTTGCTTTCTTGGCAGCAGCAGCAGTCGCTTTTTGCTCAGCCTTAGCAGCCTTCTCTTCAGCAGCCTTGGCTTCCTTAGCGGCCTTTGCATCAGCCTTCTTCTCCGCATCTGATTCTTCCTTTGCTTTCTTGGCAGCAGCAGCAGCAGTCGCTTTTTGCTCAGCCTTAGCAGCCTTCTCTTCAGCA
>JABJFP010000180.1 GCA_018662715.1 Methanobacteriota archaeon
AAAACGCGGCATCACTTTTGCAAGGGTGTTGTGACCAACGACTCCAACGAGTGTCCCGTCTCGGTCAACGACTCCGAGTTGGTTGAGGTCATGTGTGAGCATCAATGCCCCCGCCTTCAGGAGCGGTGTGTCTACTCTTACAGTTAATGGAGGATGATTCAACAGTTGCTGTGCGGGGATGGAATGCATCCAAGCAATATCTCTGTTAACGGTTTTACGAGCAATCAATTTGAGTAAATCAACAGCGTGAAGTCGGCCCATTGGCGCTCCTTCATGGTCAACAATGAAGATGTGGTCCCAGTTGTTGTGTGTTAAAGAATCCAATACCAGAGCCATGGAGTCGGAATCGAGCATGGAATGTGCATGCTGCATAGTTTGGCCACACGTGACATTTCTTGCTGCTTGAGCGCCTGGTGAGCGGCGCGTGGATTTACGGTTTCGGGCCTTGGTCGCCATGGGTTCTCAGCCGTGTCCCGCAACCTACCCTTTTTGAAGCCTTCCTTTTTTCCACTTCCCCGAAGAACATTTCCGGATACCATCAATAAATGCATGCACACATTGCCTCAAGTGATAAATTGAAGAAACCATTGGGATGGCCATGGGAACAGTTCCACATGAAGAAATCAATGCTCTTCGGGCAATGGATGGTTATGAGCAGATGCTTGAAATCGACCGCCTCACTCGTGTTTACCAAACAGATGAAGCCACCATTCGGAGTGCTCTTTCATCCGGTCCTGGCCTCAATGCCCCCCCTTCAACACCTGCTCCAGAGTGGAACCCTTCTCAGAAAACCAGTCCGCTGCCCCCTCCTGCGGCTCCATCTCACGTTGGACCGACCATGGTCAATAGGGAACAGTTCCGGTATGAATACGACCCAAGTCGTGAGGCTGCACAACGGCGAGAACAGATCAATCAAGCCATTCTCTGCTCTGCTTGCGGTGTTGCACTCGGCATTCCAGATGTGCGACCGATAAAGGTCACGTGTCCAGCTTGTTTGTTTGAAGCAACCTATACTGAATGAACGCATCCTTGATGTGGGATGCTCAGGAGGGATGCTCATGCGTGATGGCTCTCCTCGCCTTTGGCCCTATTCTCCGGCGAATTCTCCAATTGCACTCCCTGATCGTCCGTTATTATGCAGTGCAAATGAAGTTGTCACGCTTTTCAACGCTGATGATGCCCCCGACTCCACTTCCAAATTGGACGGAAAGGCCCTCACGGATTACCTGGCAGGGTATGGAACCGACGCTGGCTCTCTTGATGCCATTTTAGGCGCACAAGGTGCCGCTCCAATGGCTCAACGCCGCCCTATCCTACTACTTGGTGAACTCGCCAACCCCTACCGTCTTCAAGACATCAACATCGGCCCCTTGCCAGTATTTCCCGTTCGAATTGAAGATGTATGCAGAACCTGGGCTGACGGCTTAGATACTCGTGAAGCCTATCCCGGCGTCCATCATGTAACGCTAGCGCGAACGCCCGGTTGGTGGGAGCATTCTCATCTTGGGATGGCAACGGTTGAACAGTTGAAAGCATTGATGGCCTGGCTTGAAAATGGAGTCCGCGGCTCATGGCGGCCGGTAAGATTAGCCGAAGGAAATATCCGCCTCGCCAGTGAATTAGACGTGGACCCGCCTACAAAGCAAGACATCACTTGGGACGGAGTGGTTGAGCGTGTCGAACTGACGATGCCTGCCCCCACAGGCCCAATGATTGACCTTACAACGTTGATGGTGCCGATTCACACACGACAAGGATGTTACAATAACCGTGGTAGACTCGCCCGATGTGCTCACATTAACCAGCGGGACTTCCACGACAACCTCTTTCGAAAAGGTTCATCCCATCGTTGGGATGATGTATTAAGCGTCCAGTGAAATTTTTCGGATGTAATGCTCAACATGCTCTTCGCCCCAAACCAATTCATTGGAGGCTATGAGTCCGGCTTTTTCGAGCACATCCGATGTGATTCCAGATGGAATAGGTGACCCGTGTTCTTGCGTTGATTGGACGAGGTAGAATTCGTCAACCAACCCTTCGTCTAAGAATTTGTGAATCGTTGTCGGGCCGCCTTCAACGAGAATACGCTGAATATTTTGGTCACCCAATTGATTGAGCAATGATGGTAGTCCAGCAAAAGAAGATTGAACCAACATTACCTCGCCCCCGTCGGTGAGAAGCTGAGCATTTTGAGGGCACCGCTCATTCGGGTCAATGATAACTCTGAGGGGTTGCCGCTTTGGTTGACCAATGCGCACGGTAAGGAGAGGGTCGTCACGAATAACCGTCTCAACTCCGACGAGAATAGCGTCGCAATCCTGTCGTAATTCGTGAACCTTCTCGAGGCAACCAGGCGAGGTAAAGCGCCCAGCATCCAAAGAGCGATCGTCAACAGAACCCTTTGCATCAACGGCAAGCTTGACCGTAACAATGGGTTTTCGGTGCTCACACCAATGGAGGAACGGCCGCATTAGCTCTGCTGCTTCATCCGCCATCAACCCCATCGATGTAGGAATTCCTGCGTTTTCAAGTACGTGTTGCCCTTTTCCTCGAACGGTTGGATTTGGGTCTTCATGAGCAATAATCACTTCTTGAACACCAGCCCACATCAGTGCCTCGGTACAGGGAGGGGTTCTTCCGAAATGATTGCACGGCTCAAGGGTAACGTAGGCAACCGCCCCGTTTGGCGAGTGCCCCTTAGCCTCCGCATCGTGAATCGCCATTTGTTCAGCGTGAAGCCCTCCAAGATGGTCGTGCCATCCTTCGGCAATAACCTTGCTATCCTTGACCAAAACGCAGCCAACAAGTGGGTTCGGGCTCACTTGGCCTCGCCCCCGTTCAGCGACTAAAAGAGCCCGTTCCATGAAGAAACGCTCCTGCTCAGTCCAGGTTCTGCCCATGGTGGAACGACATGGCTTTGGTTCAAGACACCTTGCATTTTTTCTTTACAAGCCCTTTCATAGATTAAAATGAAATCACCGGAGAAGGTATAAAACAAACATATATTCGTATTGAATAATGAGCCATGCGGAACGCATAATGTAAAAAAATGAAAAATCAGCGAATCCTTCAAGGCTCCAGTACCAGTGTAGTGACTATGGCCTCCGATTCGCAGAACCTCACATCCCCTGTCCGAATTGAGTTTGAAGCCGATACCGATTCGCAAGTTAAAAAGGGAGTTCACAAACCTATTTTTGCCCCAATCTTTACCAAAAAGGGCTCAAAGGGGGCCCGTCCAAAACGAGTTCATCTCCTCGTCAACCCGTACTCTGGAAAAAGAAAAGGCAGGAAGATCGCTACGCATGTGGCCGAAAAGCTTCGCGAGGAAGGCATCAAGGTAGAAGCCCATTATTCTGCATACAGTGGCCACCTTGTCCTCCTTGCTTCCAAACTCACTGTCAAATCAGGAGACCTCATTGTATCGGTTGGTGGAGATGGTTCATTTTCAGAAGTTCTAACGGGTCGGATGATGCTAGAATTGGGTAAAAAGGAATCATTTGCAATTATCCCTGCTGGAACGGG
>JABJFP010000181.1 GCA_018662715.1 Methanobacteriota archaeon
CTTTTCGATGGCAAACGGTTGAGTTGTGATTACTGGGCGGTCGTTTTGAATGGTCACGATAATGGGTACGGTAGAGGCCGATTGAATATAGTGTGGGCCGAATACAGGATGGCCTACAGAACCCTCAAGCGGAGTCCAGACGCGATGTTGGCCTGTTGCTCCAAGCGTGTCATTAGACCGCAAGAGGAGGGTTCGCTCTCCGGGAGTCATCCCAGCAGGCATGACAACCATTCCAGCCCAACTCCCAGAATCGGCACTTCCCGATAGCGCAAGTTGAGTTAATTCCCCTCCGTATTCCCTGAGGTCCAACTGCATTGAGGTGACTCCATGTCCGTCGTATGCCTGGACATTGATCACAATTGACTGACCTCGTTCAAGAGTTGAGGGTGCAATTTCGACTTGTGTAATCCGAGGTGCTTGGTTCGCGACCATGATTTGTCCAGTAGCTTGGCTCACGGCTCCAAAACTGTCTTCTGCGGTAATGTTGACATCGTACAATCCGGTTTCCAATCCAGGAACGTTGAATGAGGTGGTGAATACATCGTCTCCAATGTTAGAATCTCCGTTCAATCCTCGGTCGTTCAATTCAGTCATGCTGCCTCCAAGGGGTGTTAGGTCCACACGAACGGAGAGCACGTTCCACTCAGCATCTGGTACAGGGATTTCAATGTGGGCAGTGCTCCCACCCTCTCCTAAAACCAGACCTTCACGAAGTTCCAGTGTGCCAATACTCGGCGGGGTGTTATCATCAGCACTCACAATTTCAGGAGATAGTACCCTTTCGAGATACTGTGTTTCGTTCATGAACGCTTCTTCTCCAGAGTCACCAAAAGGAATTGCAAGAGACCGAGAAACACTTGAGACTAAACCTTGCAGTGGACCAGAGGAAACAAGAGCACCCTCCGCAGTTCCCAAGGTTCCATCATCCCCGTAAACCCCGGTCCAATCAATGACGGTCAAATTGTGTCCGTCCCGAACATCGATTCTGGTAGAACCTGCTGTAAGAGTCATCGGCAATCCTTCTTGACCGTTCAAGCGCAACATATCATTGGGCTGTAATGGAATCGGCATCAAGCCAGTTTCTCTGCCGACCGTCAAGTTACCAAGTCCACTTTCAGCCACGGGCGCGGTGGCATTGACCTGTTGAGGGCTGCGTTCAGGACGTTCATCCCCTTCCGAGGGGTCAGGGCCAGTCTCTCTCCAGACAAAACGAACGGTCTTGTTGTCCCAATCAGAGTGCACGACTTGGTAATCCCAAGTCTCGTTATGTGTCGCTCCTATTCCCGCACCATCAAAGAAATTTCCACCGTTAACGCCTGTGATGTTGAACCATGAGTCCTGATGAATGACGTTTACAGGGAAAATTTGTCCGCTTGCGTTGGCTTGTTCTCCGGTTTCTTCAATACCCCGAACGATACCAAACGTTCCTTGGACATCGCCCGAAAGCGTACCGTCAACGTGGAGGTTATCGGTCATCGTGGTTCCGTTCACCACCTTTGAGCGGATTTCAAGAATGGTTCCGTTGACGATGAGAGTTGAGTTTTCTTCAGCATCGTCAAACCCGAAGGTGCCTGAACCCCACAACTCTTCTTGTTGAAGGACACGCACACCGTCTTCCCAGCGCTCAACCTGAACGAAGCCATCCAAGGATACATCCATGCGGGTGCCTTCGTCAATCAACACAAAATCAGCCATTGCTTCCAACTGATTATGTTGCAAGACCCGAATTCCATCAATATCGTGATACTCAAAGAAGAAAACAGAAAGTTCACCGTTGATATCCAGCGATGAATTTTCATCGTCTTCCTCTAGGATGTCAAGGGAGCCCGTGGCTTCGACGGACAAGATTTCCTCAACAACTCCCATAGTCAACGACCTGTTGAGGTGTGCCTGAGAAACATTAGCACGAACCTGTGTAACTGTTCCATCGTCGTCGGTTGTAATGTTCAGTTTGCCGTATCCTTGAGCGTCAAAAAGTTGGTGGGTCAATATGCCTCCAACAACGGTTTCATTTTTCCATAACTGGGTGAACACAAGGTCAAGGTCAGTTTGGGTTCCGTCGGCAGATTCCAACGTTCTAAACGTCCCGTTGCCTAGTTCCCATGATTCAAGTTGCTGGCCTGAGCGTTCCTGCCATCCTTGGCCATCAAAGGTGAGCATGAAGCGCTGTTCGCCCTCATCGTTTTGGTAGGCTTGATCGAGACCCCAAGTTGTAGACAGCATGATTTCATGGTCGTCCATCGGTTGATTCCATACACCAACCTCAAATTGGCGTTCTACAACAATTGGTTGAGGTAGTGTCTGGCCGTTGTGCTCGCTGATGGTCACTTTCAAACCAATGTTATCCGCCCATTCCACGGATGTGTTCAAGTCGACCAAAGCCGTTCGAAGGTCGTTTTCATACCCCCACTCGAGCGACCAACTGGTCTCAAGAAGAGAGCCGTTCCTTTCATGTTCAACATCAAACTGGAAGTCGTACGAGCCGTTATCTGAAAATGTCAACATGTAAGCATGGTGGTTTGCTCCAGTTCCGTCCTCTATCCAGTTGGTTGTTATGGTGACTGAAGGAGCCATTGGAACCTGTGCTTGAATGGGCACTGATGAGAATAAAAACAGAAGCAACATACCGAAACAAAGGCCGCGGCGGTTTCGGTTCATGATTAAAACGGAGTGCTGCTCCTCTTCAAAACTTTGGGGACATTGTTTGGTCAAAGGTCCAAGATATATCCAAAAATCAAAGGCAGAACAATTGTAGCATCGCTCTTAATATTGAAGCGAGGCGTTTCTGGACCGAGTTTACCCCAAGTAATCTTCTCGTTTGGAGGAGCCCCAGAGTAGCCCCCGTAGGACGGTGATGCGTCGGTAATTTGTGCAAACCATGACCATAGTGGAACAGCCTCGCCCAAATCTTGGTTCAAGAGGGGTACGACACAAATGGGGAAGTCCCCTGCAATTCCTCCTCCAACCTGTAGGAAGGCAAGCGGTGTTGTTGTGGAGCGGTAAAACCCGATTAACTCCGTCATGTACTCAATGCCACCTTTTACGGCAGAGGTTTTGACGATTCCCTCATTGCACCGTGCTGCAAAAATATTCCCAAGTGTCGAGTCCTCCCATCCGGGTACGAACAGTGGCAGGTTCATCTCAGCAGCAGCCAACAGCCAAGAATGGCTTGGGTCTGCGTCGTATACTTCTTCCAGGCAACCGCTTTTGAGCAGCTCGTAGAGGAATTCATGCGGAAGGCGAGATTCTCCATCTTGGCTTGCTTGGTTCCAAAGGGCGAGGACATGATGCTCGATGTTACGAATCGCTTGTTCTTCGGGAATACAAGTGTCTGTGACACGGTTTAGGTGTCGCTTGAGGAGGTCCACTTCATCTTCGGGGCTCAAATTGTCGATGTTGTCAATGCGTTCGTAGTGTGAACGTGCGACGAGATGGAAGACATCTTCTTCCAGATTTGCCCCGGTACATGAGATCGCAGCAACATGCCCTTGCCGAATCATCTGAGCAAGACTACGTCCAATTTCTGCCGTACTCATAGCTCCTGCGAGCGTAAGAAACATGCTTCCTCCTTGGTGTAAGAAGTTGGTTAGAGAATGAGATGTTCGTTGTACAATGCCAGCGTTAAAATGATGGAAATGCTCGTCAACAAAGGCTCTAATGGACATGACATCAAGCTCCGTGTAAAAATCGGCGGACTTCATTTCGCTGCATGAGTACAAGGTCAGGCATCGCTTCAGCTAATCGCTGATGAATATAATCGGCCATGACATTCGGGTCGCTTTCACCACACGTGAAGCAATCTATGGCTAGCCATCCACGCTCAGAGTAACAGTGCGCAGTCACATGGCTTTCATCAATGAGGACAACTGCTGCAAATCCAAGTGGAGAAACGCTTCCGTCAAATGGAGCAACATGAGCGTGAACTTCTCTTGCGTTGGCTTTCTTAACAGCGACTTGTAATAGATTGAGCATCCATTTTCCTTGTTCCTGCTCATCATATGCATAGCCCGTGTAGTCGAGAAAGACATGGTTGCCATGGAACTTGTGCTCTTCCATCATTCACACCTTGTGCGTGCAAAGGCCTTACGTTCTTAAATTTGATGAGGGAGTGGTTTTGCTCCATTCCTTGAAAAAAGTAGATTTGGGATGCTCCAGACGCTCTGTATTGGATGGTCTCCAACGTCCTTCTTGCCGTGCCAGGATATGGCATGCAACCGCTTTGGTAGCCAAACAGGCTGCGGTAAATTGGGTAAGGGGAGTGTCCTCTTGAGCAACGATTTCGTTGACGTCCGCACTGATGATGGTTGCGTTTGGTGCGGCAAAAACTGCTTCAATCGTCTC
>JABJFP010000182.1 GCA_018662715.1 Methanobacteriota archaeon
GCCGCTGTCATCGGTGCAATTCAAGCCAACGAAGCCGAAGATGCGAACGATGCGGGCGAGAGGCCTACGGGCTACGTGGGCCAAAAGGAGGAGAACGTGCCGTTTGCCGTTCTTGTAGACAAAAAGGGAATTGAGCATCAGCAGGCATTTTCGGTTTCAACGCAAAGTGTAGCTCTTCACTCACTTTTAGATCTAAGTATAATCTAATCTTTTTTTTTATATTATCAATTGATGGGTTAGTCCATAACACCCATGTATTCAGATTATACAAACTAATGGGGTTGCAGTAAATCATATACAACACTAGGGTTACATACGGAGACCGTTGCCTTCCAGGACCCACATCAATATACAGACTCTCGCTGGTTACTCTTCTTCCAGGAAGGCATTGAGGTGGTCATTAAGATGGTTGATGGCCTCGTCAATTCCCTCGCTGCCCAATATTCGTTGCTTTGTATCCAGGTCGCTGATGAGCAAGGCAGTCACTGCGAAGGCAGTATCTCTGTCACTATCGATGACTTCCATCACTGGTGCTTGCTGAATCCATTCTTGGACGGAATCGTCTTCAATACTCAGAAGAGATGCAATACGAATCATCACGTGATTTGCTAGTTCCTTGAGTCGTTCTTGCTGTTCCTCCGAAGTATCTTCCAGCGGGTCAATATATTCTACTTCAGCACTGATGTAGAGCTTTGTATGGCCTACATCATCGGGAATAAATTCCAACATCGATTGCAAATCAGGGTCAACACCTTCGGCATTGGTGAGCGGGTCCATCATCGGATGGTCAAACGGAGGTAGAGCAGGCTCAATCACTTCGCTCACTGTGAATCTTCGTCGGCCTACAATCTTGAGAAAGTGGTTGCTGCCTTTGGTTTCGTGATGAAGAATTTCAGCCTCGCAGCCGTGAGTTTGAGGACTGTCCCAGTGGTTCGTGTAATTGAAGGGGTCGTTGAGTACGAGGCCGAAGTTTCGTTCGTCAAGAAGACAATCGTCCAACATTTGACGGTACCTTGGCTCAAAAACTCGTAGTTCTTGGATTTCACCGGGCATCAAAACCATTGGTAGGACAAACAAGGGTAGTGGGGCCATACAGGAAAATACAATCATTGGCTTTTGAAGGTGTGTTTGATAAGATTCCCCACGTTTCCGAATCCCTATCGTTTATGGATTGGCGATACTTCCAGCAACCATGGCCATTATGATGATTCTCAACCAACAACCCTACGATGGAACTGACGTGACATGGAATGCACTTCGCCTTGCCCGTCAACTTCACAACGATGGTGAAGAAGTTCGCATTTTTCTCATGAACGATTCCGTTGACCTTGCACGAGATGGTATTACCATCCCTGAAGGAAATGAAGACATGGTTCAGATGCTCAAGGACCTCAATGCTGGTGGCGTTGAAGTTCGTGTCTGTGGTACATGCCAGAACCGCTGCGGCCTCTACAAAGGACAACCCTACTACGACGAATCTCTCAAATCGACCATGGCAGCATGTGCTCAATGGGTCGTCGAATCAGAGAAAGTCCTCACCTTCTAAACCGATTAAAATCATCCTTTCGGGTCAGTCGGAAACGTAAGTTGCCGTGCAAGCCGTCCTCTTTGTGAGGTTGATGGCGCCGTCAAAGTGTAGCCATTCCACCCAAGGGCATTGGCTCTAGGGCAGTGAGCGTATCTCCACGAAGACTTGGGCCTGTTGCAAAGGTTGCAAAAATGCCCTTGTCCGCCAAATTATGGGAAAGAGCAAACCACGTTCTGCCGTATGCATCAACACGAATGTCCAAGAAATCTCCCAAACCACCGCACCGATTGTATCCACAATCTGGTTCGGTGTCAATCGGGTCGTCATCAAGGTTCAGTTGAACAGTAGTAAAGAGCGGTGTTTCGTTGAATGCGTCGGTAGCGTAGGTCAAGTAAGCGTTCCATGTTTCCTCATCACCGTTTGCTTCGCCCACATAGCCAAACGCTACTGTTCCGGGGTCGCCTGCAACAACTACGGGAAATCCAGTTCCTGAGAGATTGATGGGTGGAGCGATCATTGAAGCATTTGACCACGTATCACCTTGGTCAACAGAGTAGGACCAGTAAGGCATGTTGTCAAGTCCCATCCACATTGCGTGTACGTTTCCTTCAGAGTCAACTTCGACCTGTGCCTCTTCTGCATTCCATGTATCGGCCGTCCCTGTTTCTGATGTCGGCAATTGGTGTTCGCTCCAACTGATACCTGCATTGGTGGTTCGGAAGATCGAATATCCTTCTCCATCGCATCCTTTGTTACCTCGGTAAAAATTCCCGTCAATACTACCAACCAAATGGGCAGAAAGACCGCCTGATGAGCATGTTACGGGCGCACCTGATGTTTCTGGACCCCATGTTGCGCCTCCGTCCTGACTGGATGAGCAGAGTGGATGGGGTGCGTTTCCGTTAATGCAGAACATGTAAGTGGTTGGATGGAGCAGTGCAGGCATGTTGCTGCTGGCGATGGTTTGGTGGTCTTGAACCGAGTAGGCTTGCGTTGCTACACTTGGTCCGGTCCAACTGTCTCCATCGTTATCGGACCATTCCACCGTCATTCCAAGAAGAGCGTGCATGTCAAATTTCATGATTCGTCCAGTCCACGGGTCAACGTAGATGTAAGGGTCGTTGGAATTGACAACTGGGATAAGCGGATTGTAGACGTTCTCACACGAGTAGTCCAAGGTCTCTAGC
>JABJFP010000026.1 GCA_018662715.1 Methanobacteriota archaeon
TTGCGACTTACAGTTCAAGCAGGCGACATTGAGATTAATCTTGAAGGCGCTGCAATTCAGATAGACGAACAATTGGCTGCGGCCAAGATTGACCACACGTGGACCATGCTCCTCGAACGCATCCGTGAGGCAAGAGAAAACGCACTAGAAGCTGCCGTCAATGCTGCAAGAGATGCGGGTTTGCCTGAACGAGGGTCTGCATTCCGCGCCCTTCTTGACAATTGTGCACTGTCCCGAAAACCCGACCAAGTGTTGGGAGCCATCCACTATCTTCGTGATGTCGAAGGTATCAGCGATAGTCCTCCTCGTGTCGTTAATCAATTGTTCAGCGACGCAGGTATTGACCCGCCTGGAAACCTTTCTCTGTACCTTAACCGCTTGAAAGAAAGAAATTTCCTGATTGTACCTCGGGGAAAGGATGAGAAAAACCGATTCGCAATCCTTACACCCGAAGGCCAAGCACACTTGGACAAGCGCTCCGGCGCTTGAGGTGCTCAAATGGTCATGTCCGGCGGAGGAAAAGGCGACCCCCGGGACGATGAGACTACTTCTGAAGATGCAGAAGTACTTGATTGGTCATTCCAAAACAAATCTGAGGCCCTGGTTAGAAAGGGACGTCATACCGGATCAAATTTCCGAAGGACTATCTTTGACAAGGCCGATTTGACCGAGGGCGACTTTACGCAATGTGACTTCCGTAGGGCATCCATGGTTGAGGCTGACTTGATGAAATCCTCCTTTGATAACTCAGACTTTCGTGGTGCTGATTTGAGAAAGGCGAGATTGAATCTTTCGAATTTTAAGAATTGTCAATTCAAAGGGGCAGACTTGCGAGGCATCCGAGGTAAATACGCTATCTGGCAGGGAAGCGATTGGTGGAATGCCACCATGGACGACGATTTGCGAAAGGCCCTTGCCAAAAAATGGCCACGCCCTACTCAATAGTTTCATTCCGATTCATCTTGAACCACAACGACTTGAGGGTTGAGGGCCATTCGGGCTTTGGTGTTTAACAGAGGTAAAGCGGTCACTGCAAGACACAATGACATAATTGAACCGCAAAGATACACCCATATTTCGTACGTCAGCATCATTGCGTCCCCCAAATGCATTTGAGCAGAATCATTGATGAGGTAACTTCCGTAAACGCCAGAAATCAGGCCGAGCAATGCCCCTGAAACACAAATATAGGCTCCATTGATGTTTAATCGGTGTAAAAGAGGAGTCCCAATGAGAAGACAAATCGTAGCGATTGCTAACCCGATGGAACGGATTAAGTATCCTTTATTTGATTGAACCTCGTCTTCAAAGGCTCTGAAATCTTCCACGGTTGTTGGCTCGCCTTCCTGACTGTTTGGAGTCATGAGGAACGTATCTACTTGTGAATCCGTGAGGCCGCCTTGGTGTTGAAGCCAATCCTGATAGGAAAATCCTGCCAGTAAAAGTGCGCTGAAAAAGAGGATTATTGCGACGTTCTTCGGGCCCCGTGTATCGGGCTTGATGTCTTCATTGTTCATTTTTTACCCCTCCGTCTAAATGGTTGAGCAACCCTGTTTTGAGCCGCTCTGGAATCGGTGTTGGTTTCAGCGTATCCATATTGACGCATACGGTAGTCTGGGATGATGTCCAAACCAAATGTGAATGTTGATTGATGAAACGATATTCCCAGACCAGTGAGGTGGTCCCAATGTGAGAAATCGAAATGTGGGCTGAAATGAGGTCGCCATACCGCATTGGTGCTTTGAAATCCGAGGTGATGTTAATCACTGGAAACCCAACCTTAAGTTCCCCAAGTACCGTTGGATAGTCGACGCCACACATCTCAGGCCAGCAGGCTTCAAACACCCGATGGGCTAAGTCGTAGATCCTTGGGAAGTATGCGATGTTAGCCAAATCGACCATCGGGAATTCCACGGGGCGTTCAATCACTACGGCCATGAACTTTCCACGCGTCTCAATTCAATGAACCCTTGTACGAAACAGGGCGTTGTATCACCCTCGCGCTTATATTGGGGCGGCTGGTCGGCCAAATTGGCCCTATAGTGTAGCTTGGATATCACAGAGGCTTGCGGAGCCTCGAACCCGTGTTCGAATCGCGGTGGGGCCGCCATTCAACCGTGACTCAGCTTAAGCAAGGGCCATGTTTCGAATCTGTTCGTCGAGAAGAGCGACGGTAGTCGCTTCTTCTTCGGTAATGGTTTCATCATAGAACGATTGAATCAAGGATGGGTCGTAATCATCGCTCTCAATCGTTGTCAGCAACTTCTTGGCGAGCGGGGGGTAAACTGCAGCAACCTTTCGGACAAAAATTGGGTCAGTATTCCACTCTGATGCTTCACGAAGAATCGCCGGAGACTGAGACAAATGGTCCACGAGGTCAAAGAAGCCGCAAAGAGTGTAGTGTTGAGATGATTCTGCGAGGTGGTCCTCAAACATATCATTCCACCAACTCTGCCGAGGTTTTGAATATTCAATTTTGAACCCGCGAGCAAGTGGGTTGCCAAAGGAAACGCGCCATTTCCATCCGTTGGTACCGCTCAAAATAATTCGGTTCTTTTTGTTGTCCAAAAGACCTCCATATTTGTTGAAAAAGTACTCCGACAAAGAGGAGGTCAGGGGGCTCTCACGAAGGCCATACATAGCATACAACGCATGACGTAAAGGCCCCATGTTTTCTTGAAGCCATGTCAACTCATCGTTCATGAGCCCCAAAAGGTATGCTCCAAGCAGGTCGTATGCAGGCATTGAGCCATTAATTTGAACTTGAACGCACGCAGTTTTAGGTTGGTCAACAAGGGTCCCTTTTGGGTGGATTTCAACTTGGTCAAATGAACTGTAATCGAACGGATTGTTCATTTTGTTGAGAAACGCACCCATATCAACGCGATAGGTCGCAAGAGTACCATTGACCAGAATTCGCCCTGACTTGTCCAGAAACATTCTGTCTTGGTTTCGTGCAACGATATTGCTGACCAACTTTGCAGCACGGTTGGTCGCTTGTGCTGCCTCTAGCATTTGGTTCAACAACAAATCCCTTCGGTAATCTTGGACCTCTTCACTCGCTTGGTTTTCTTCCTCATCGTCGTCGTTCATGCTTTTTATTGCCTGTGAGCATATATGAACCCTCAAGGCCATTCCACAATTTCCCATTGATGAGATTGTGCATGCTTTCGTAAAGGCCCTTCGGGATTTACTGCAATGGCATGTCCACAGAGCGCCATGAACCATGAGTCTGCAAGGGTATTGCCATATCCATAACATTGGCTGAGGTCATGATTGTTTTCTCGCGCATCCTGCTCCACAACTGGGACTTTGCCTTTACGACGAGGGACGCTCCATCCTCGCTCAGAACCAGACAAAATACCTGTTCGCTCACTTGGCCCGCAA
>JABJFP010000027.1 GCA_018662715.1 Methanobacteriota archaeon
CCCGTTTGAGGCTTAAAATTCAATGAAGGAGGCCCCAACTGTGCTCAGCGTTTCCTCTTGCCCAGCCGTAATTCTTCCGGGTACGTTGACCAAATTCATCTTTGATTTCCAACTTTTTGAGTTCAAGCGGATATTCGTTGTAGGTGAGATGTGACCAAAGCCCACCACGAGTGGGTTGGTCAAAATGCCAGTGAGCTCGGTCAACTGCTTCAACCCTGAATTGAACCGAGGTGCGACCATTCCACATTCGAACCGAAAACTCAGGCAAGGGGGAGCCAGGACTTTGTCCATGATTCCCTTCAACTCTGCGTGATACGGTCTTGATAACTTCAACTCTTGCAAAGCGTTCAGTTCGTTGATTTTGTGCATCATGGAACAAACCACCTTGTGAGAGTCCGATGTGCTGGATGTCCCGACGTTTCCACGGCCTTGGGTTTCGAGCGGTGATGGTTGGTGCAAGATGAGGTAAAAACCAATCCAAATATGAGCCATCTTCAAAGTGTAAAACACCCCAGTACCACGGAGGTGAAGGGGCTTGAACACACACTTTTTGGAAGTATGCACTTCCTTCCACATCTTCACCAGCAACGGTACCTTTGACCTTTGTGCCGTGAACTCGAAGAATGTCATAGCCCATATTGGCTGCATAGGTTGCCGTTGAGGGACGTGCGACTGACATGGCCGGATTCCAAGGAGTGAACTGAAGTGATATGTTGGCCGGAGCACCGTTGCTAACAGCCTCTTCGTCTCCTTTCAACTCCAACCAGAATTTTGTCATATCGCTTGTAAGACCCATTGACAGGTCATCGTCCAGCAACGGTACAACTGCTCCGCCACCGTTACCAAGCCCCTCTCCAGGCCAAGCAGGGTGTGTGTCCTTGAGTGCAATCATTCTGCAAATCCGTTTGATGTAAGGTTCATGCATTCGTGTTCCATCAAACCACCAAGCACAAACCATGCCGTCAATGGTCATTCCATCGTGCTCATCAAATCCAGGTCGACCTTTGGGAGTCCATTCCTTTCCATTGACATCAACCAAATCATTGTCTTTGGTTGACCATAAGACCATCAGTTGGCGCCCGCTTGGATTTCCGTTGGGGTCGTCCAACATCACAAGCCACCACCACCAATCCCATGTTAGGTGCCACAATGGTTTTCTCTGCCCGAGGGCCCACATTGTTGAGAAGTCTCCTTCAAAGATCGGCGGAACTGAAGGTTTCGATTCCATAACAAGGCCTCAATCAATTTCTTTTGATTTGAACAATGCTCCGCCAATAAACCAGAATGTCGCTGCCTGAACGAGCATGACACATACCGACACAACAATCGTTACGAGGGGTGTCATTCCCAACCCTGAATCTGATGCGAAAATTTCCAATGCTAGCGAACCAGTAAGGGGCTCTGAACCTCCGAGGGTATTGCCTCCAGCCCAAAGTCCCAGTGCGACTAAGAGGGAAGTATCCGTCCAGGTGAGGGCGGCACCAGCATCAACAATGTTCATGGCCCAACCAATGACTGAGAAACGAAGTATTGCAGCATCAGGTGCGCCTAAAGTTGTGAGAATCATACCTAATTCCCACGCAGCAAACGGTAGTGCGAGAATGATGCCGTGCTTCCACAGTACTCCGAGTAAACAAAACAGCATGGCGTAAACAAGCAAAGAGAGTAACGATGCAAGGAGGATGGCCATCCAAACCCCAAGGTCGCCGAATCTAAAGAAGCCCTCACTTGGCCCGAAGAAGCCAGTCACCAACGCAGCAAGGACGACCATGCCTGTCATATATGGCCAAGCCAAACCGAGGAATCCTAAGATTCGGTAGAGGAATACTTCGGAACGAGCAATGGGCTTTGATAGCATGTAATGCATGGTTCCCGATGACATCTCATCACGAATGAGTCCAGTCGCCATGAACAAGGGTACAAAAATTCCAATCAGGAACACAAAGCCGAATTTACCGAGTGCTAACACAAAGGCTCTGTGAATTGATTCCTTCGCATATGCATCTTCATCGGGGTCTTCATCAACCTCATTATCTCCATTTATGCGGAAATTGTTGGAGTAGGATTCTGCGTAGATTTGAACGTCGCATGGGATGTTGTTGTTGTTTGTGTCCTGTTGCGAGTCTGTTTTGTCTTCCGTCCGACAGTCCCCATCATCATCGTAGCCGTAACTGCCTTCGGAAAGTGAGTCAATATCAAACCCGTCTTCATTAATCCATTTTGAAGGGTCATCCGGTGCAACGGGAGGGTTGAGTAATCCCGGATGCGATTCAGGGTCAAGGATGTCGGTGCCGTAGAGATTTTCTTGGCCGTTAGGATACCCATCCATGTCGAAATCTCTTGAATCTCCATCGTTGTCAATGGCTTCATATTCCCGCATCATTGAATCGATGTAAAACATTGTTAGCACGGCCATCGCAACGAAACCAACGCCCATGACAACCCAAGTGGACAAGCGTTTTCGTTGCTGTCGTAGCGTGAACTCCGCTACAGCCATTGCCTTTCGGTCAAGGGCGCGCCAAATGGTTGGCTTGTCGCTCATGCTCCGCCTCCAGTAAGGTGTCCGAGTAACGATTCCAAATCGTCGTCAGGGTTGTCAATGAGCGTAACTTCATGCCCGTTGTTGACGATTAATCCTGGCAGTTCAGCATGAAGAGAACCAAAATGATAGGTCTGAATGAGTAGTTCCGTCTCGCTTGGAAAGCTTAGTCCAAAGACTGCAGGATGCTCAAGAATATCCTTGGCGAGTGAGCGAGCATCCTTTCCAACAATTCGGATGGTATGTGGGATTTCATCCAATCGCTCTCGTATTGCGTGAAGGTTTCCAAGCGCCACAAGTTTGCCTTGGTGAAGGATGATGATCTGTTCAGTAATGCGTTCAATCTCGTTGAGAATATGGCTACTGACCAAGACCGTACGTCCCATTTTTCCAAGTTCACGAATAACGTTCATCACCGTAGTTCGGGCCAGCGGGTCACACCCTTGGAGCGGCTCGTCCAAAATAATCAGTTCAGGGTCGTTCACCAAGGCATGAGCAATTTTTGCTCTCTGGCGCATTCCTTTGGAAAACTTTCCAATTTGTTTGTTAGCCACATCAGATAAACCGACGAAGTCCAGAACTCTGGCTGCTTCGGTGTTTGCTTGGTCCCGCGTCATCCCGTGCAAACGAGCAAAAGTGCTAACGAAGTCAAGAGCAGTCATCCAATCGTGCATCTTTTCATGTTCAGGGACAAATCCTACTTTCGCATAGGGTGCAGGGTTTTTCCATGGGTCCGTTCCAAAAAGACGAATTTCTCCAGCAGAAGGTTTCAACTTTCCCATGAGGAGCTTAAACAGGGTGGATTTGCCAGCACCATTCATCCCCAAGATTCCTGTGACTCCTCCACTGAGTCCGAGAGTGATGTTGCTCACTGCATGGATTCGACCATAGGATTTGGAAACGCCTTGGAAATACACCACCGGCATGTCTACGTCGGGCTTCCACTCTTTGGTTTGGCCCTTGCCTTCTTGTGTTGGGTCAGGCATCATTCACGGGTCACCTCCATCGATGATACTCGTGATGACAAAATATACAGGGCGATAGAATTCATTGCAACGAGTGCTACCAATGAATACGTCCAAGGATACTGGTCGTAGGTTTGCTGGGTCCCTATTATTGCTTGACCGACATGTGCTACACAGTCATAGGGGGAAAGGAGGTAGAGGATTTCCCGTTCAAAGAGGTTCTTGACGATGGATGCTAAGGTCTTGGAACCAAAGATGATAGCGATAAGTCCGATGCCAGGGAAAAATTTCCCTTGTGATACACTGGAGAGTGCCAGCCCAATACTCGTGTAGGTAATGATGAGGATGATTCCAGCAATGAATCCAGAAAGAAACATTGGGAATACATCAACCATCCATGCCCATCCTCTTCCGAATGCCAATATTTCCGCCATGAAATACAGCATGTAGGTCAACAAGATCACAAGAGCTTGAATCAATGCGACCGAGAGGTACTTCATTCCAATATAATCAAACCTTGAAACAGGTCGAGAGAAGTACAGGGCTGACGTGCCGTGCTGTCGGTCTTCTGAAATGACACTCCCCACTAAAAGAGCAGCCACAAGGGGGTAAAACAGGACATTTCTAGGAAAGAATCCCAGTACGTGTCCGTACAAGTTGTCTCGGCTCACGCCGAACAACGAGTGGAATTCTGCACTACCAATGAGGCTGGATAACAGTGTAAATGCCGCATCTGTCAACGACCCAATGAAGGCGATGAGAATGAAAATTCGTGTTGGCATTGACCACGGACGGTGTCCCTTTTTGAAGATGCCAAGAAGGTGATGCCTTAGAATGGCCCAGTTTCTCATCCATCGTGGATTGAGTGTTCCGTTCCAAGTGGTGTACTTTTGTTCAAAAATTTCTCCTCCATGGGCTGTTTGAGCACTTGTTTGAGCAACATCAACCTCGTCCCCACTATCAGAACCCCAAGCAACATCCATTCGTCCCTGCCCGGTGACTGGTGCCTCTGCCTCGTTCGGAGCTTCGTCACTCATGCAGCACCACCGCCAAGAGATTCCGGAGCGTCAACTCGGCGTGCTTCAATTGGAGATGACAAGAGGTCATCGCTCGATTTTACTTCATATCCAAGGTTCTCCATGATAGCCAGAAAGAGGTCTTCAAGTGATGCTTCATATTCATGCATTCTTCGAATTTGTGCCCCGACTTCGCTCGCTGCTTGCAGGATATGGGTGGTCGTATGTTCTTGGGTATTTCCAACCCGCATCACACGACCTTCTCGGCGAACCTTGAAACCACGGTCACGAAGTAGTTCCTCAAGCCTGGTCGCTCCGCCCCAAACGTGGATTTCAACTTCTTTATCGATCGCCTTGAGGTCTTCAATTCTACCTTGTGCTGCCAGTTTACCCTTGTGCAGCAAGACAATGTTTTCGCATACACGTTCAACATCTTCCATCAAGTGACTCGCCATGAGCACGGAACGCTGTCCATCATTCACCATCGTATTCAAGGTTGAAATCATAAATTCCCGAGTTTTGGCGTCAAGACCGTTTGATGGCTCATCAGCAATGATTAACTCGGGGTCGTGGATGATAGCACAGGCTAGTTTTGTTGCTTGCTTCATTCCGGTTGAGAAACTTTTGATCTCGCGGTAACGTTGTTCCCCCATTCCAACAAACTGCAGTGCTTCATGGGCGCGATTGAGGGCGACAACGGGATTCATGCCGAGGAGTTCTCCCGAATAGCGCACCTGATGAATCGCATCCATTTCAGGGTTCAGTGCATCGTATTCTGGCATGTAACCAATGCGAGAACGTATGGCTTCACCCTGTGTTTTGATGTCAAGGCCTAAGACGGTTGCTTCACCAGATGTAGCTTGAATAAGCCCCAAGATGGTTTTCAAAAACGTGGATTTTCCCGCACCATTTGGTCCGAGAAGAGCGGTTGCTCCCCGGGGTACAGAGAGGTTGAGGTTATCCAGCGCAACATGGGGGCCGTAAGATTTGCTAAGCCCCTTGCTGTGAATGACGAGGTCATCATCCATAGGAGCCACAAAAATACGAGGTAAACGGCGACCCTTGAAGCCTTTGCCTCTTTGGGAATGACTTGCCTTATTCCTCTGCGAGAATTCCGCCCCGAGTCTTAACGGCAATTCCCTTAGTAAAGACGCTCAGTTCATTGGCATTACATTGAGAGATTCCATGGCCTAGCAGGGCTCCTGCTTCGTTGAGAATGAGGCATGCTTCACCAGGAAGAATCCATCGGTCGCACGCAAGTACAAATCCGTGAAACACATTTCTTCCTTGACGAACGTAGGGTTCAGCATCACTCGCCACGATCACGCAGGCTGGGCCGTTTCCTGACGTACCGTTCCATTCGGAAATTGGCATCGTGTTGGGGAGGGGCTCCGTGCGCTTGCTGAAGAGATGAAGTGCACCTGCATTAGCCAAAGAAAGGCCACCATCTCTCAACCTCGGGCTTAGCATATGTTCTCCAGTGGAGTCCAAGACGTTCTTGACCCGCCCTTGCCGGTTGATGACAAACGATGAATCCACTGCTATCGATTCGGAACTGACACGGTCCATGTTTAACATCACCATCATTTTCTCAATGGCTTGATGTTGATTGAGAATATGGTCAACTTCCTTTCTTGCTTCGTTCTTCATGGGAGCATGAAGATGTTCTGTGGGCAAATTCAATTGTTCAAGGGCTGTTTCCATACGTGACTTGATTCCATCGCCTTTTGCATCCACGCATGCATATGGAATATCTCCCATTCCCAATCGTTCTAATTCTCGTTGAATCCACAAATCATCGGGTCTATGGTTGAGAACCCAATCGGGAGCGTTCACATGAGCGAACGGATTCACATCTTCAAGAGCAACAGGAATCAATCCCAGAGGTGTTAGCATGAGGGTTTGGACGTTAGGGAAATGGTGTTGAAGCCAGATAAATTGGTCAATAAGCCGGTCACGGAACGGGCCTCGGATTCCATGGAATATGAAGGCGCAATTTGTTTCCTCCCTTGAGGTCCATCGTGTATGAATTGCCCTACGTGCTTTTTGGATGTGTGGGCGGACGAAGGTATCATCTCCGGACCATTGTACGCCACCGGTCCTTGGTGTGTGTTGATTCCATACAACCCAATCCCAGGAATCTTCCCACATTCCACGGTCGGTTTTCAGGTCTTTAGCAGCGTCTCGGTCGTTGTAGAAAAGGTCCGGTCGTTGATTGCTGTTGAGTGCAGGCCGGGTCGACACCCAGAGGAAGGCTTCCCTCAGGGCTGGGTGTTGATGACTGCGTTGTTCAGCAAGTTGCCAGATCTTACCGTCGCGAACGGCCTGCTTGCATCGGGCAAGTTCAGCAAGGGTAACCTCAAGGTTGTAGTGGGCAAGACACTTTTCTTTTTCCAAAGCCGACATCGCCCGGACATCAGCGGGGCTCAGCATAGCAACACAGGGCATCAGCATGGGCCAATCGACCAAATCGTCAATGCGCTCGGTCCCCCACGGGGTGAGGAGTCGTCCATCTCTTGCAAACAATGCATATGCTGCGGAGTCAAACAAATCGGCTCCAAGGGCAATCGACATCGGGAAGAGCATGGGGTGGCCACAACCAAACATGTGAACCGGACGGTTTGGTGGCAAATGGGGTAATGTGGCCATCATGATTTTGGCATAATCCTTGTACCGTTGTTGTTCCATCACGGGAACGATACCGCCTATCGGATGGACAGAGAACTCATGCGGGGCCATCAACTGTGCTGAAAGTTGGCGCAATTTACGGAATATGCCGCCCTGAATTGGTCCGTTGAGCATGGTGTCTCCTGACGCCTCAACACTTGCTTCGGCCCTTTTCACCGTCTCGTGCACCGCCTCCTCTACTTCGGATTCAGTCATATCGGGGCGTGAAAATACATCAAGCATCGTTGCGATGTCAACACCGATTGAGCGTTGGAACAATACGATTTCTTCCACGCCGACTTCAACATCTCCATAAATGTACGATTGAAACGTCCCAGAGTCGGTCATGACCACGCCGGGGAAATTCAACAAAGCATGGACACCGTTTTCTTGCGCTTGTGTCTTTAGATTTTCATGCTTCCAAATGATGTATGAATTGGTGATGAGGGCGCCGATGCCGTATTTGTCCCACATTTCTCGTGGCTCAATAGTTCGTATGTTCGGATTGACGACTGGGAGAAGTGCAGGTGTTTCCAACACTCCGTGTTCAGTGTGAAGCCGTCCAAGACGGGCGCGACCATCTCTCTGGGTTACCTCAAATTTACCACGGTCTTGTTCTCGGCATGGCTTTGGGTCCTTGCGGGTGCCTTCCTTCCATGCGACCATGCCTAACCCTCGGGGCTTGAATTATCAAAGCCTCGGCTGGGATGGGTTGTGTTCGTTGTGTTTATGCATCAACGAATTCTACCTTACCATGTGCTAAAATGAACTCTCTTCCAAGTTCGTCAAAGGTATCAAGAAGGGCAGATGAGAACTTGATCGAATTGATTTCAGTATCGTTTTCAAGGTCTGTTTTGACACCCTCCAGCGTACCCGGGGCGGCCCCGCACGAAAGGCATGCACCTGTGAGGTCCAACACGATGTCAAGCTCGCTTTCAGATTTCGCAAACCGCGTTACGGCAATACCTCCTCCGTGCCCGTCCAAAGCAGCCCGAACTGTGCCTAGACGAGAGAGTAAGGCGGGGACGAAGTGCTCGGAATCAATAAGGTCGTAGAGGGACATATTTCGCAATCGTTCTTCCTCTTCAGGGTTCGTTGTTTCGGCAATTCGGCGTTGAGATTCTGCATCCATCGCTGCTTTTGCCTCAGCAGCATATTTCGCCACTAAGTCATCATCCATATCCCAAGGCGGAAGCGGTTGGATATCAACTCTCGTCTATGGAGCCCTACGGTTGGAGGAACATTACATGATTCGACGGAGTCATTGTGGTTTCGCAAGTGGTACTATGGTTTCTAGGTAGAAACTTTTTGCTCTTAATAGGGCCTCTCGCTGGGCACGACAAGGAGGAATGAACGACATGAGTAAATGCGGATGTGGACGGTCGCCTACTGGAATGTGCAAAGGGTGGCACGGTCTCAGTAAGGAAGAATACGAGAAAAAACTGTTAGAATTCAAGAACGGAACCAAAGAAGAATGAACATGAGCGTGCCTCAAAATCAGAGAAGCCTTGGTGTTGGATGGGTCTGTATCCCACTCTCAATCCCTATCGGCAATTCGGGTCGTGTATATGACCCACAACATCCCTTCATAAAGGAGGGACGGGAGCGTAGTAACGGGTGTGGAAGGAGTGGACGAGATTCTACGTATTGAAAATCTTCATGTGAGTGTAGATGAAACCCCTATCATCAAGGGGCTTAGTCTTACTATTCACCAAGGGGAAATCCATGTGATCATGGGGCGCAACGGGGCAGGTAAGTCGACGTTGGCAAGTGTCCTCATGGGCCATCCAGCCTACGTGATTACAGAGGGTTCTATCTTCTACCTGGGGCAACCACTCGAGGAATTAACTGTCTTTGAGCGTGCGAGAGCTGGCATGTTTCTCTCTTTCCAATACCCTGTGGTCATTCCTGGGGTGCAGGTTGGGACATTTTTGAAGAAATCAGTACAATCCGTGCGTGATGAACCCATCAAAGGCCGAGCCTTCAGGAAAGAGCTCAATGAAGCCATGAACACTCTTGATATGGATAAATCTGTTCTATCACGTTACGTCAATGACGGGTTCAGCGGAGGTGAAAAGAAGCGTCTGGAAATCCTCCAAATGCTCATGCTGAATCCGAAACTTGCCCTTTTGGACGAAACGGATTCAGGGCTTGACATTGATGCCTTGCGCATTGTTGCCAAAGGAATCAACCAAGTGGCACCTCAAGCAGGCTGCCTCATCATCACTCACTATCAACGACTTCTTGACCACGTTAAGCCGACCTATGTCCACGTTATGATCGACGGTCAGATTCTGATGACTGGCGGGCCCGAGTTGGCTCTTGAGTTGGAAGAGAAAGGTTACGATTGGATTGATGTTGTACCGGAGGCCTGAACATGAGTGATGAAGCACACGACGCAGTAGGTGATTACCGATTTGGATTCCACGACCCCGAGAACGCAACCATTCGTTTCGACAAAGGGCTGTCTGAACAAGTTGTGAGGGACATATCCGCCCTGAAAGACGAACCAGAATGGATGACAGAACTCCGTGTAAAGGCCTACAATCACTTCATAGAACGACCAATGCCTGATTGGGGCAACTGTCATTCGCTCAACCAAATTAATTTTGATAACGTCACCTACTTTCTGCGCTCATCTGATGCGACCAAAAACGACTGGGATGATGTTCCAGAAGACATCAAGAACACATTCAACCGTCTGGGTATCCCCGAGGCCGAACAAAAGTGGCTCGGTGGAGTAACGGCTCAGTATGAATCCGAGGCTGTTTACCACTCCATCCGAGAAGACCTTGAGGAGCAAGGTGTACTCTTCCTTGACATGGACAGTGGATTGAAGAAATTCCCTGAAATTGTCAAGCAATATTTTGGCACCGTTGTGCCTCACACCGATAACAAATTCTCGGCCCTAAACACAGCAGTTTGGTCCGGAGGGTCGTTCATTTACGTTCCAAAGGGCGTACATGTAGAAATGCCTGTTCAAGCATATTTCAGAATTAATGCTAAAAACATGGGGCAGTTTGAACGAACACTGATCATCGCCGACGAAGACAGCAGTATTCACTATGTCGAAGGCTGCACTGCGCCGACGTACTCAACGGATTCCCTGCATTCTGCAGTTGTTGAACTCATTGCTATGAAGGGTGCTAAAATTCGCTATTCAACCATTCAAAATTGGTCTGCAAACGTGTTTAATCTCGTGACGAAGCGCGGTGTCGCACATGAACGAGCAACCATCGAATGGGTCGACGGAAATATCGGTTCTAAATTGACCATGAAGTATCCCTCGGTTCTCTTGAAGGGAGAGGGTGCCCACGCTGAAGTGATATCTGTCGCCTATGCAGGAAAGGGTCAGCATCAAGATGCTGGGGCCAAAGTTCACCATCTTGCACCCAACACCACTTCGAACATTCTCTCGAAGTCCATATCGAAGAACGGTGGTCGTTCCTCTTACCGAGGTATGCTGCAGGTAACTCCAAAATCTGACGGATGCCGCTCAAAGATTGTTTGTGACGCTTTGATGCTGGACAGCGAATCCCGCTCCGATACCTATCCTACAATGGAAGTTGGTAATCCAACGGCTGACTTGGAGCACGAAGCGAGTGTATCAAAAGTTTCAGGTGACCAACTGTTCTACTTGATGAGCCGTGGATTTACCGAAGAGCAGGCTATGGGTCTTATCGTCAATGGATTCTTTGAACCCTTTACACGAGAGTTGCCAATGGAATATGCAGTTGAACTCAACAAACTCCTAGAGCTGGAAATGGAGGGTTCGATTGGATGAAGTACTCCAAGATGGAACTTCCCTCAAGGGCTGACCATTTGTGGAGATACACTCCCTGGAAAAGGATTCACCCTTCAACCGTTGAAACCATACCCGATGCAGTCCCTTTTCGCTGGGAAATTGATGAAGGCGGTGTTCTCACCGACGGGATGCCTCGAGTAATGGCCGACGGTGAAATTGCCCGTGTCTTCTTGAGCGAACTTGGTAAGACTGGAATCTCGCTGTCCACTGACGGCACCCAACCAGTCGTTCACATTCGCGCTGTTGCATCAGGTCATGCCTCCGTCGGTCATCTCCATTTCGATTGTGACAAGGACGTCACCGTTATCATCCATCTTTCCGGGGAAGCTGAATGGGCAGGGCTTCACATTACAGGGTCGGTCAAATCCAACGTTCGTGCTGCAATTGGATTCGTTAATGAATTATCAGCAAATTCCAAACTCCTTCGTTGCGAAGACTGGACCGTTCAACGGGACGCTACCCTAGAAATGGCTTCGCTATCAATCGGAGGTTTTCGCTGCAAGAACGATTTACGCACCCGACTTACGGGTACTGGTGGAAGTTTGACACAAGCCATTTCGGTTCACGGCCATGACCAACGGCACGTTGACCATCACATTGAGATTCACCATGACATTGGTCATACAACTTCTGACCTTCACATTCACGCTGCATGCAACGACGAAAGTCACTCAATCTCAACCGGATTGTTGACCATCGCCGAGGCAGCCAACCATTCTGACGCCGGTCAGGTGTTCAAGAATCTTTTACTTTCCGAACGCTCACGAGCGGAAGCCATTCCTGAATTGGAAGTTTTAGCGGATGAAGTCTCTGCAAATCACGGTGCTGCAAGTTCCCCCGTCAACTCGGAACAAATGCACTACCTCATGAGTAGGGGGCTAGGGGCCGACGAAGCAACTTCATTAATCATTGAAGGCTTCATGCAAGACGGGTTTTCGGCGCTCAATTCCAAGGCGCTTGTTGACGAAATGCGCACCCGACTCACCGTGCACTTAGAATGTGAATTGATGAGGTGAAATGATGCTCCGTGATCAGTTTCCTATATTGCAACGTAAGGTCAACGGACATCCGTTGGTCTATCTTGACAACGCAGCCACAACACAAAAACCCCAGGTTGTTCTTGACGCTATGAACGATTACTATTCGAAATCAAATGCCAATGTTCACCGAGCAGTTCACACTCTTGCCGGTGAAGCAACCGAAGGCTACGAGTCTTGCCGCAGTAAACTCAAACAACGCTACAATGCAGACAGAGCAATTCTCACCAGTGGAACAACCGAGGCAATCAACCTGGTTGCACATGCTTGGGGGAGAGCAAAATTGCAATCTGGCGATGTAATTGTCCTTACTGAAATGGAGCATCACTCTGACATCGTTCCATGGCAAATGCTCTCAGAGGAACGCGGAGTAGAGTTGCGATATGTTCCAGTTTCACAGGATTTCACGTTGGACATGGAAGCATTTGAACATGCATTAGACGGAGCCGCATTGGTTTGTGTTGTCCATACTTCCAACGTCCTTGGTGTTAGAAACCCACTTGAAGAGATCATTGAGAAATCACAAGCAGTTGGTGCACGTGTTCTCATTGATGCTGCTCAAGGACTTCCACATTCTACAGTAGATTTCCAGTCATTTGGAGCCGATTTCATGGCCTTTTCAGCACATAAAATGTGTGGGCCAACCGGAATTGGTGCACTTCTTGTCACACAATCTGCTTTTGATGAGATGGAACCGTTCATGGGAGGCGGTGATATGATTGAAACCGTGACCATTGAAGGTTCAACCTACCAAACCAATGAACACAAGTTTGAGGCTGGTACACCAAGAATCGCAGAAGCTGTTGGTTGGACAGCTGCGCTTGAATGGATGGAAACGTTCAATTTGGAGAACGAACATTCACGGTTGATTGAAATTGCTTCTTGGGTTGCTGAAGAGTTGAGGGGACTTGGAATGAACGTTTACGGACGACATGGCGAACACGATGCGGCAGTTGTATCGTTCTTACATCCAACCATCAACAGCGAAGATATGGCCCATCTTTTGGACGCACGAGGGTTTGCCGTACGAACCGGTCACCATTGCGCCCAACCTTTGCTCCACCGTCTGGGGATTTCAGGTACTGTTCGTGCCTCATTTTATGTTTACAACACGAGGGAAGAAGCCGAAGCCTTGGTCGATGAATTACGAGGCATTGTGGAGAAGTTTGCATGACCTATCCAGAAGCCCTTCAAGAACTGGTTGAAGAGTTTCAGGCAATTGAAGATAAACGTGAACGTCTCGAGATGTTGTTTGAATTGGCTGATGAGGTCGTGGAACTCCCAAACGACCAATGGGATGATGAAACTCGAGTAAAAGGATGTCAATCTGAAGCCCATGTTCGAATTGGAATCACAGAGGGGCGTATTCAATTTCTTTCTGGGGCTGATGCTCGTATGGTCCAAGGTTTGATGGGAATACTAACCATCGCACTCGATGGCCTTACACCAGCACAGGCCGTGCTGATCCCACCAACTTTTGCAGAAGAAATGGGACTGCTTAACACACTTACACCGAGTCGGTCAAATGGATTTCGGAACATGTATGATAAAGTGATGACTGAACTACGTCAAAACAGAGGGGATTAATGATGGTGACCAAGGAAGAAGTGATTGAACAACTTGATGAAGTTGAAGACCCAGAATTGGACTTGTCGATTGTTGAACTTGGATTGGTTTACGATGTGCGCTTTGAAGAAAAAGATGAAGGCACCCATGCAGAAGTTGACCTCACTCTGACCTCTCCAGGTTGTCCTGCCGCTCCAGAAATCATGGCGGCAGCGCATCGTGCTGCTCTTTCAACAGTAGGACTTGATTCAGTTCATATCAACCTCGTATGGACCCCTCGTTGGGACCCAAAAATTCACGCAAGTGAAGATGCAAAAATGGACATGGGAATCTGGGATTGAATCTCCTTGGCGTCTGCAAGCCAGTTAGACTCCAGTCATTCTTCGTAATCATCCAAATTTCGTTTTGCTTGACGGCCTGCGACGATCCATACGATTCCAACGAGGTTCAATGGTGCCAGAGCAACCCCGACAAGGGGATTTGTCTTCAGGAAGGATGGCGTACCCACAGAGACATTGAGCCACCATTCATCATCCGGGTGCGGTTGATTGAGAAGAAAAGTTTCTCCAATCATTGGTGTTGTGACTGAAATATTTTTACTCGAACCTATCGATGTCACGAGTTCAAGCGGTTCTTCCCAAGGATGCAGGGCTAATTCAAACTTTGAATTATGAATGGGAAGCACGGACATGGCGTTGAGGTCAATGGCTGCCTGTACAACCTCATCTGGGAACATGTGGACGTCTTTCCACGCAATGTCATATTGTCCGGATTCGAGGAATGCGATATCAAAGGGTCCGTAGCGCTCACCTATGGTTTTGAATTCCTCCATGTATCCGGTATCCCCACTGAAATACAATGTGGAATCTTCAAGTTCAAAAACCCATGAACCCCACAAAGTCGAATCCATATTCATCAAACCCCTTCCGCTAAAGTGTTGAGCTGGCGTGAGTGCCACTTGAAATTCATCGGTAATGTTCGCTTCCTCGTACCAATCGAATTCACTGACCTGTCCATCAGTGATGCCCCAACGCAGTAGGTGTGATTTGACCCCTAGTGGGACAAAAAATGTCGAATCACTGAGTTCTTTGATGGTGTCCATGTCAAGGTGGTCATAGTGGTCATGGGATATGAACACATGATCAATTTGGGGTAATTCACTCAGGCTGTACGGGTGTTCATAGGGAAATGGAGATGGTCCGAAAAACAACGGATCAGTGTTGTCCTCCCCAAACAAAGGGTCGGTAATGATGGTGACATTCGTAGTCTCAATGAGAATTGTAGAGTGCCCAAACCAGGTGATGCTAATTTCTCCATCGTTGAGTTCGATGGATTGGTATCCTATCGTTGGAAGGACAGTGGTTGGTGCTCGTTTTGAATCACTCACCATGAATTCACCAAGTGTACCCCACCAAGATGAATTTCCATCATCAAATTCTTCTAAATTTTGAAAGGCTCCATCCTCAAAGTTTGGAGAATCAAACATGACAGGGTCACCTCCTGGTTGGGGCGATACATTGAGGAATATGAGGGATGAAATGACGAGGAAGGTGAGGATTACAGCAAGCAAGAACCCGGTTATTTTTGCACTTCGGATGGTAGAACTTTTGTGCGTAATTTCTATCTTGGAGGAAAAAAGATTGGTAGTGGAAAGAAGTCGGATACTACCCCAAAAAACAAACACAACGATGAGGATCATATTGACCGATTGAAGATTCCAGCGATAGAGCAGGAGCATCAGAGTTACGCCAAACAGTATCTGCCCTCTGTACTTCTGTATGCTCTTGAGCAGAGATTTCTCTTCATGCAATTCGGCCACAACAGGTGGGTGTTTGGCATCAACGGTGGGCCCGTCATGCACCGACTCCTCCTTGGGCATGTTTGGGCCCCATCAATTGGATTATTTGAATATCGTTGAGGGATAAGCAACGCCTTCAGTCACTTATCTGGCATCCATTGTTTGTGCTTTTTCATGCACACTCCGAATTCCTCTGAATTAAGTTGCAGAGAGAGCCAAGAATGAACGTTCGGCCACGGCTGCTTGTCAAACCAGTCACGGTTATGATTTGCGAATTGACGAACAAATGGGAAAATAGCGTCGCTTAGGTGACCAGATGGTAGTTCTGCCTCCAACGATTCAAGAAAAGAACAAGCAGCCTCACGGTGCTTAATCTCGTCAACATCATCGTAACGGTTTGGATATTTGTATCGATCAAGGTGGAATTTGAATTCGTTATCATTCCGGTTAATCCATTCTTGCTCATGCGAACTGAGGTCCCAATTCAACACGTATTGCATGATTTCGAGGCTCTCTTCAATGACGGTCCCATCAGCTAATTGTAAAATTGGAACGGTTCCTTTTGGAGAAATCTCCATCATATGCGCCGGTCGGTCACGAAGAATCACTTCTCTGTGTTCAACCTCAAACCCGGTGCGCACAATGGCCATGCGGGCTCGCATGGCATACGGGCAACGACGAAATGAGTACAATATGGGCAAAGCAACTTGGCTTCCTTCCTCCAATCTCTTCACCTCTTGATATTACTTGAAATCCTCAGCGCTTAACAACAATAGTTAGGACATCGCCATCCTTGAGTTGGTGGTCAAGACCGACCCGTTGGTCGTCAAACTTAGCACTTGGACCACGAATTCGGGCGAACCGAAACTTCCTCACGAAGTCACGGTGAAGTTTAATGCAGATATTTTGAACCGTAGAATCATCCTTGACAATAAGGGGTTCTTCCATGTCAGCCTCTTGCCCTTGTGGCTTGAGGTAGACTCGCATAAATCCAAGGTTGTCATAGATGAAATCCTTCATTTCTTCTAATCCGATATCCTTGAAGGCTGAAATGTTCATCACGGGCCAATTATGGGGTAAGGCTGCCCGTGCTCTTGCGATATCATTGTCGGTAGCGATGTCAATTTTGTTGATGGCAATTACCGCAGTTTCGTAAATACGATTTCCTGCGAGACAGTCAACGATTTGTTCAGCGGTAGAATCTTCACGAAGCGTGACTAGAGCAGAGGTGTATCCAAAGGAACGGATGATGTCTGCCATTTCTTCGTTCGTAAGGTGAGTCTGCTCAACCGTACTGCGGATCTCAACACCTCCCCGGTCGGTTCGCTTAATGAAAATCGGCGGCTTCTCTTCGTTCAAGCGAAGTCCAGCATTGTGTAGTTCTCTGTGAAGAACATCAAAGTGCCCGTCTTGGAACGGGTCAACGATATACAGCACCATGTCTGCACTCCGGATGACATTGAGAATTTCTCTTCCACGTCCCTTTCCTTCGGCTGCCCCCTTGATGAGTCCAGGCAAGTCCAGAATCTGGATTTTAGCTCCACGATGTTCCATCACTCCGGGAATACATGTGAGCGTGGTAAAGGCGTAGCCACCGGTTTCAGAGTGTGCATCCGTGACCTTAGAAATGAGGGTCGATTTACCCACTGAAGGAAATCCAACCAGCGCAACAGTAGCGTCACCGGATTTGCGAATTTCAAATCCTTTACCGCCGCCGCTTGCTTTTGAGTGTGCAGCGACCTTCTCTTCCTTTAGTTTGAGTTGGGCGATCTTTGCCTTTAACTTCCCAATGTGGGCGTTTGTGGCTTTGTTTTTCTGGGTCTTATCGATCTCGACGCGAATTAACTCGATTTGCTCTTTAATCGTCGCCAAGACAAGACCCTCCTGCTTCGGGGTTCAGCACGTCGTTCTTGAAGGCTCTTACAAAATAGGCTCTTCAACGGGCCGATGGACTCAATCTCGCCGAGCAATAATGCTGGCCAAGAGAACGACCATCCCTGTCGCAGCAAGACCGAGGGCTGGCACGGCTGGAGTTTCGTCTTCGACCTCGTCAGCGTCACATGCTGTACCGATTCCGTCGTTGTCTGCGTCGGCTTGGTCAGCATTTGCTATCAGTGGACAATTGTCGCTTTCATCCACAATGCCGTCACCATCATCGTCTGCATCTGCATTGTTTCCGATACCGTCTTCATCAGTATCTGTGGTTTCATTGGCGTCGTTGTCAAAAGCGTCTTCTGTGTCGTTCAGTCCGTCGTTATCATCGTCAGCGTCTGCGTTATCACCGATACCATCGCCGTCAAAGTCAGATTGTTCATTGACATCAAACGGGAATGCATCATCTGAATTATTCACCAAGTCGTTGTCATTGTCATCATCGCAAGCGTCCCCCATGTTATCGTTGTCAAAGTCCTCTTGGTTTGGATTTGCATCATCGGGGCAATTGTCTGCATCGTTGTTAATTCCATC
>JABJFP010000183.1 GCA_018662715.1 Methanobacteriota archaeon
AGGTGGAAATATGTACTACAGAGTGAGCATAGCACAAATCAATCCTGAACAAAAAGATGCTTTTGTTGCAAGAGCAGATGAACTACGAGATGCAATGCAAGCACTCCCTGGACTCCAATCCGTAACCTTCATTCAAACAGGTGAAGGAGAAGCTGTGGGTTTGGCAGTCTATGATTCCGAAGAGAGTTTCATGAAAGCAGCACCTTTGGTTGTAGAAATAATGGGTGGCTTTGCAGAGTTCTTTACTGCCCCTCCAGAGCAAAGTTCTGGACCGATTATTTGGTCAATGTGAACCTCAGAATTAACGCTGAATGTATCTTTCAGTCATCCCAAGGGTTTACAGTGGCCCCTTAACGTTCGCAGTGGGCCATATTGAAGGCTACCCAAACAATTTCACAATTCCACTCAATCAGTATTACGTAGTGCAAGAATTTCAGATGGGATGGAATATGTGTAATCGAACATCGGCCCAATGAGTCGTATTGATTCAAGGCCTTCTCCAAAAACAACACGTTCAAAACACGAATCAATGGCATGCAAGGGCATGCTTGCAATCAATGCCCCCTCTTTTGTCAATAGAATTCCCGTGGCCACCAGGGGTGCATTTGAGGTGAACGAAAGATGGCTTTCCGTAACTTCAACCTCCCCAAGCCCAGAGAACATGGTTGAGAATTGCGCACCGATTTCGTCCCAATCTGCCAGAAGGTATTCCATGTTGTTAGAACATCCAATTTGGTTAAAGTTATTTTTATTTCACCTTAGAGATGTGACTCACCCATCTCATTGGCGTATGATGGTGCAGGAGGCAGGATTCGAACCTGCGAACCGATATGGACTGGGACCTCATCCCAGCGCCTTTGACCAAGCTGGGCGACTCCTGCGGCAAGTTCGGCTCTCGCCTCGCGTATATCAACACCGCGACAGGACGGGTACAATCATTCCATGAATACCGCAACTTCAGAGAGGGTTTTGCGATGTATATCTGGCACTTCAGCACCATCAGCGGGATACCCAACGGGCATGACGAGCATGGCTTCCTCGTGCGATGGCCGACCTAGAATTTCACGAAGGAAGCCCATTGGTGAAGGTGTGTGAGTAAGGGTAACCAAGCCCATGGTGTGAACGGCCTGAATGAACATACCAGCAGCAATGCCGCACGATTCTGTCGAGTAGTAGGTTGGCCCCCAATGTCCGTTCTCACGTTGACGTTTTTTCTGCTTGAACAGTACAACAACCCACGGCGCATCGGTAAGGTGAGCCTTGACAGCATCAGTGCCCAGTGGCTGCAATACTTCTGACCACGCCTCCGGCATTCGCTCATCGTATGTTTTCCGTTCTTCTGCTTCCGCAGCCTCTCGTAGATGGCCCTTCAGTTCCTGTTGGCTGATAGCAACCCATGTCCATGGTTGCAAGTGAGCCCCGTTTGGGGCCGTAGAGCCAGCAAGGATTGCCAATTCGATCAGCCGACGTTCAACAGGGCGCGTAGAAAAGTGTCGCGTCGTTCTTCGCTTTTTCAAAAAAGCATAGTTTTCTTCAGCTGCCTCAAGCATAGTTGTAGGCGGTAGTTCGTTCCACTGTAACGGTACAAACGGATGGTCAGACATGATGCTCATGCATGGGTTGGGGCGTCGGTTCATAATCGCAACCCGAATCCGAGCGTGCTTAATACAGGCGTCATTAGTTCAAAGAGACACGCTCAACGGGCAAGAGTATCTCATTCCTCCGCTTGAATGGAAGCGTCATCGGTCCGTCGTAAACGGCGAGAATAGGCTCTTGGGTTGGCGTGAGTCCTTGTTCAACGACCACGCCCTTCAGACGCTCTCCCAATTTTTCACTTTTGCTTTGATGGAACCGGCCAGAAAAACTCAGGACAGCAACATCGCGGCCTTCACATTCGGTCAAGACAACACCCGCATCAACCGGGGCAGGGAGGCTTTCAAGCGTGTAAGATGAAGGCATGGTGAACGCCATCCACTCATCGCCGTCTTCAACCCAAGTTTCAACCGGGGCCGTCATTGCAATGGAGGCACGGGCATTGTTTCCTCCGAAAATGTATCCCGCAATCCTTCGAAACCCACCGGTAGAGGGGCGCCGTCCAGATCCCGTTGTTTGAACGCGAGCCTGTATGGTGGAAGCATATCGGCGCAACTCAAAACTTCCATAATCTCGAAGAAGTTCATAGGTTGGTTCCTCGAGTTCTTCGGCCACAACTCTTCCCCTGAATATGCCCTTATTATGCGGTGTTTTCAGGCGGCATTCTTCCTCGTAAGCGGAGCCATGCCTCACTACAGAACATCAATCCATACACCGCTGCTAACCAAAGGGTAGGCCTCCCCCACGTAGCTGGAGAATCAGCAGGAATAACTCCACTGCTCATCGAAAGCAAAACACATAACCAAACAAGTGTGATTCCGTGGAGAATCCAACGGGTAGAACTGAGAAGTTCCCGAGAGGTTGCTTTCATTTCGGTTAATTCAGACTTGGTAAGCAACGCAGAAACACCTGCAATTTTGTCCAATGCCGAGCCACCATTCCAACGTATCCTTCCAAGTTTGAATCGGGTTAAATATTCAATTGCAGTAAACAGAGTAATCCAAACGACCACCACTTCAAGCAAGGCCTCACCGCCTCGTAAGTCTAGCGAGCCCCATGTTGTCCATGCTAGGAGCGTCCATAACCATCCGACAAGCAACAGTTGGAACGTATGCGCAAATCCGGTAATCTTTCTCAGCAATTCAGCATCATGGCCAAGCACGGACTCAAGAATAAGCACACCCGCTGCGGCGATGCAGGCTACCGCCCCAGCAAGCAACCACCATCCGGACAAGGCACTATCACGCCATGCAAGCATGAGGGCAGAAAGGATCCAACT
>JABJFP010000184.1 GCA_018662715.1 Methanobacteriota archaeon
GCAACTTCCTACGCAACCCATCACTATCCTACAATACCCTTCTACACCTTCTATTCCATGTTTGGATTCCAACGGGTTGCGGACTTGATTTGGTCGGCTGCAGATCAGCGCGCTCGTGGCTTCCTCATGGGGGCAACTTCGGGGCGTACGACCCTCAACGGAGAAGGATTGCAACATCAAGACGGCCATTCGTTACTCATGGCTCATACCAACCCTGCCGTTCGTGCCTGGGACCCAGCATTTGCTTACGAGTTGGCCACCATCATCCGTCACGGAATCGATGAAATGTATGCTCAAAATAAGGACGTCATTCACTATGTGGCGGTTTACAACGAAAATTATCCGATGCCTCCGAAGCCAAAGGGCGTGGACGAAGGAATCGTGCGTGGAATGTATCTTCTGCGCGGTGCTCCAAAGGGCGAGGGGCCTGTAGTTCGGCTCATTGGTTCAGGGCCGATCATGGTTCAAGTGTTGGACGCAGTTGAGAAACTGGAAACCTTTGGCGTCCGATGTGAAATTTATTCTGCCACTTCCTATGGAGAAATGCGCCGTGAGGGCCTTGAATGTGACCGATGGAATCGCCTTCATCCAAGTGAAGAAGCTCGAAAACCGTGGATTGAAGACCTCCTTTCAGAACCGCTTCCAACCGTTGCAGTTTCTGATAACATGGCAGCAGTCCCCGATATGATTCGTCAATGGGTCAGCGGCCATTACAGCGTTTTAGGAACGGACGGCTTTGGACGCTCGGACACACGCGAGGCCCTTCGGCGCTTCTTTGAAATTGATGGTGCAGCCATCGCTCTTGCGGCTCTTTCCTCCTTAGTGAGAGACGGTTCAATCGAAGCCAAGGTGTACTCGAAAGCAGAGAAAAATTTCGGTATTTCAACTGAACGAAACGACATTACTGAATTGTGATGGTCCGCGAAAAAAGCCATTTCGCTTCAATTTGAACGAAAGCATCCGTTGTTCCGAAATCAATGCGAATTACGTTTGAGGCGGTCTCCACGTACCTGCTTCTTTTGCAAAATCAAGAAGATGACAATAGAGCGTAACCAGTTTCACTCGTCGGTTGCTGACTTCATACACTTCATCTTCCCGTAATGGTCTGGGTGCATTTTTCCATGCCCTTTTTGCTATGAGCGAAAGAGGAAAACGGAACAGAGCGGGACCCGTTACGGGTAAGCCAAGTCTTGTGCTCCAAGGGCGCTCAAGAACTCCTGCGAGAAACATTGCTGAGGTAACGGATTTCCATGAGTTGCCGCCCGTCTTATGACGCACCAGCCAAGAAGGGTTGACTGAAGAATCGACTGTATATCCATGGTCAGCCAATACTTGGGCCATCCATGGAGCGATGTAACCGTTAGGGGCTCTGAAAAATGGACGAAACGAAGGACCAGCGGCTTGTTGAATAAGGGCAGTGGATGTTGTTAACATTGCACCGAACCCGTCAATGTCTTCGCCCCAAGCCGACCATGAGCGATGACTGTGGCCGTGACATCCGACGGTGAGTCGCTCACCAAAGGTGACGAGGAGACCGTCAAAAAGAGAACAAAAAGTGTCATTTTCAAGCAAGTCAGAGATCAAAAAAAGAGTTACGGCATAATCGTGACTCGCCATCCAATTCCGGAATCCTTCAACGCCAAGGAGGAACTCTGGGGAGAGTTCTGAATTGGAATGAAGCAACTGTTTCTTGCTCCTCGTGGGGTGGCCTTGATATTGAGGAAGATGCCGAAAATCATCGCTGTCTACGGTGTACCATGTCTTCATGGCGTCTCACCACGCCCAATATCGACGAGGTGAAGATGATGGGGGACAGTCCGTTCGTTGAATTCAATTCCAATAAATTGTTCAAGCCGTTCACCGTTCCAGCGGTTGCAAATTGCGTTGGCAGTAGCCAATCCTGCTTCGTTGTGGGGGTGAACTGCAATTTCCACGACAACTCCATCTCCACGATGCTTCAACCAATCAAACACAGCATCTACGCATAGCGTTGCAATGCCTTGTTTTTGATGGCCTTTACGAACCCAGTACCCAAGATTGTATTTGGCGTGTAAGGATTGTAATTCATCTCCTAATCCGAGCAATCCAATGAATTTCTTGGTTTCATCCTGATGGATCGACCAAAAATGGAGTTGGTCGGTTCCATTTTGCGCTTGAATGTCAAAAAGCATGTCACGAAGTTGACGGCGAATATCCTCGGTGGGGTTTAGCCATGGAAGTGCGGTTTGAGCGGCTACTGAGTCTTCATGATAGGTCTCAAGAAGATCGGTCAAAATGTTGTTTTTTGCAGGATTGAGAATGATGCCATTTTCCAAGCGCAGTGTTGGTGTTTGAGTCATTTCATTCACCTAACCGAGCAGTTGGGACCTTGCTTGAAGAACTTGAGGATTATTGGGGTGGACGTATGCGGCCATGTCAAGCGTCCACTTCACATGGTCGTGACGTCCCAAGTGCTGCATAAGGACCGAGATATGCAACAACATGTTCAGGTTTTCATGAAGATGCGGTCCAAGCGTGTCGAGCGTTGTGGCTGCTTCGTTCATTCGTCCGTGCTTGATGTGTTCCATCGCTTCTACCACTTCTTGGTAGACTTGGTGGTCATCCCATGCTTGACCTTGAGGCCAAGGCCATATGCGATTGTTATCAATCGGGGGTGCGGATGCTTGTTCCTGAGGTTGGGTGGAGGGCGGCGCTTCTGTTTGTTGAGCAACTTCGTCATCATCTGGCAGGTCGGGAAGAGCGCTTTCTTGGCCCTGTGGCGCTTGAGCAACAGGAGTTTCTCCGGTTGATGGGACATCCGCCGTTTGTTCCATTTGGAAGTCAGGGGGCAACTCTGGAGTAGCAGTGGCTTCAGCTTCCATGGCAGTTGCTTGAGCAAGAGAGGAATGTACAGGCTCTTCTTCCGGAAGGTCCGGCAGGTCGGGAGTTACATCTCCAGCATTTGGACCGATACTTCCCAGCAGGTCGTCATCATTCGCTGTTGGCGTTGATGGGGAGTACAAACCCCCTTTACCGGTATGGACGGGCTCTGCAACTTCTGCAAAGGGGTCAGTCTTTTCGATTTCAAACATGACTGAAGCGGTAGGGGCATCGCTGGCTTGCAATTCAACCTCTTCCTCTTCTTCGCTGGAGACGGTTTCGGAAAGGGTAGGGCCGTCTCCCTCAATGTACTGAAACGACTCAGGAATTTCTTCTCCGTCCTCGTTGATTTCCGTGGTAGGGAGTTCGTACTGGTCGACGTCAACGGTGACATCATCAAGCGATAATACTGCTTCAACGACTTCAACTTCCTCTTCTAGTGCCTCATTGTCTCCGAGAAGAAGACTCATGATTTCCTCTCCAGTTGCAGTGGGCTCAGCCATTGGTTGTTCTCGGGCGGATTTGTTCAGGGAGTAATAGCACTGTGCGCATGTTTCAGCCCCCTCCTCATTCAGATATTCGCAATAGGGGCAAGGATGGCCATCGGCCTCCTTTTCCTTCTTTTTGCGACCGAACATCTACTCACCCAGTCATCGGCTGTAGAATCTTGGTTTAAGAATGCGGGTTTCCCGATTACAGAACGCTTCATTCCCGAGGCATATGCTGATGAAGCGAGGCGACTTGGTTGGCGTCATGGGACGAAAGGGTTCAGTGCATCGGATGAACAATGCGGCAGTGCCGGATGTTCCGATGGCCAAGGGAGAACCTATGCCTGATCGTTGGCGGAAAAGTCAGGACCATTTTCAACGTTTTACAGAACTCATCAAACAAGAATTGGACGATGAAACTCAACTGGTTGAAGAACGGTGGAAAACATGGACTAAACAGCGTTTAGTCGTTGCTGGAGTGGCCATGTTTGACCTCAGTGCAAGGCCACAGGGCCGCTTCTTTGGTGACGATATTATCGTGTTTGAAACACAGCGCGGTGACCGAATGCCGAACCATCGTTTTGGACCAGGGGACATTGTGTTGATTTCCCGTTCCAGGCCGTGGGGTGAGAAGGTTGTAGAAGGCGTCGTTCTGGACCGCGGCCCAACACGCATACGAATTGTGGTTAAGGAACGCCCAAAGGATGTCAAAAAAGGTGGATGGCGCTTGGACCGCGGGGCAAACCGTGTGGCCCATGACCGAATGCACGAGGCCCTCATCGGGTTCCACTCAACCGAGGGCGAGAGCGGTACCGTGCTGAGGGACCTTCTCCTAGCCAACGTTCTGGATGTCAATGAAAGTGCATCACTGCCCCCCGATATTCGTGGGAAACCTTCCCTCCGTGCCCCTCGCCCGAATGTTTCTCATCTCAATGCCTCACAACAACAGGCCATTGAATTGGGTCTTTCTCAGCGCTTGACGCTCATTCAAGGCCCACCCGGGACGGGGAAAACCTACACTGCCGTCCATCTTCTCAATACGATGGCCCATTTGGGCAGCGGCCCGCTCTTGGCCACTGCTGAATCCAATGTTGCGGTAGATAATTTGCTTGAAGGCCTCCTTGATTTAGGCGTCAAAGCCTTGCGTATCGGTCGTCCGGTAAAGGTCCGAGAAGCGTTGCGAGATGCAACGCTTGATGCTCTTGTTGAACAACACCCGATGCAAGAGGAACTTGCCTTTCTTCAGGATGAACAACGGCAACTGCGCAAGGCACTCCCATCCTTGAGGGGGAAAGAGAAAGGGTTGATGCATAAAGACATCAGCATAAATCAGCGAGAAATTCGCCGCCTTGAAGCCAATATGATGGCGAGTATTTTGGATGAAGCAGAGGTGATTTGTGCCACGACCATCGGGTGCGGTCACCGATTATTAGAGTCCAGGAAGTTCCCAATCGTTCTGATGGATGAGGCGACTCAGGCCAGTGAACCCAGCGCATTGGTTCCCATCGTGAAGGGATGCAGGCAATTGATTCTGGTTGGTGACCATCAACAATTGCCGCCAACTGTGATCAGTCGGCGTGCTGAACAGGGTGGCCTGAATCGGTCACTTTTCGAACGACTAATTGCTTGCGGGCTTACTTCCACGATGCTCACGACCCAATACCGAATGCACCCGGTCATGCGAGAGTACCCCAGCGCCCGATTTTACGAGAACAGACTGGAAGATGGATGCGCATCTGCTGATCGCCCAGCTCCAGCAGGATTCCTATGGCCAGATTGGGACCGGCCAATGGCCTTCATACCGATAGAGGGGGCTGAAGTCCAAGACGAAGAAGGAAAAAGCCGATCCAATCTCGATGAAGCGGCAAAAGTCATTGGTATTGTTGATGAATTGCTTGCTATGGGTGACATTCAAGCCAGCGAAATTGGAATTGTCACTCCCTACAACGGACAAGTCCGACTGCTTTCCTCACTGTTTGAACAAGCAGGTGGTTTGGAACCGGGCCAACGCTATGGCGGCTTAGAGATCAAGAGCGTTGATGGCTATCAAGGGCGAGAAAAAGACGTCATTGTCTTTTCCACCGTGCGCGCTAATGACGAGGGCGAAATTGGCTTCTTATCCGACCATCGTCGACTCAATGTTGCGATTACGAGGGCAAAACGGGGTCTAATTGTTCTGGGCCATCCTACTACACTACGCCACGACCCAACTTGGCGGGCATATTTGGATTGGGCCGATGAGAGTGGATTATTTGCCTGGCATTTGACTCACAGTTAGAAGCGCAAATTGACAAAGGAGAACCCACGCCTAAGACCATGGCCGACAGTCCTATTACGATGGTTCAAGGTGGGGGAACGCTCGCTCAAACCGTTTTGGCTTCAGCACCAGAAGGCATGCTTATCGCTCCAGCATGGAAGCGGGTTGCAGCGTTTATGCTCGACGTCGTGCTGATTAGCGTGGTTCTCTCATTCGCGACTGGAGGGCGACTTCTAGCGGCCCTGTTCGATATGAGTCTCCTTACCGTTGACGTAAGGACAGGCGCCTTTTTCCTACTGAATTGGTTTGTCTTCCTTTCTGCCTTTTATCTCTATTTCAAATACACCGGACAGACCATCGGCAGGTCACTTGCTCAACGTGGATTTCGTATCGCCATTGTTCACGATAATGGAACGTTGCTTGAACAACACCACTGGGGCCCACGAGCCATGGCCAAACTGATTTACCTCATTCCGGCTGTAGGATGGCTGTATTTCGGTCTTCGCGACGCCTACAATGCTCAATCATCAAAAGAAGAATACCGAACCAAGGTTGACCTCAAACACCATACTGTTGCGGCTGTAGATTGGTCCTTGCCGTCCGAAACTCGTTTCGGTCTTCGCTGAATTTTATCAATTTCAAGCATGCTATTGAAGTACAGCCACCTCTCAGTGGTGGTTGGTGAGAATGTATGAGCGATGACCACAGCGCCCGAGCAGGTTCCCTGAACACCTCCCTTCAATCGGTCTCAATGGAGATTGATGATGACGATGAAGATATCATCATGGTCGTCGTGGAATTGACAAATGAATCTGCCATTCCAGTGGGTGGTTTATCTGCCGCTCTCGTTAGCGACAAAGGCCAACGGTTCGACCCCATTGATGGGATCAGTTCAATTGGACCAGGCTTAACCCGTCAATTCAAGTTTGAAGCCTCGCTGGATTCTGGTGAATGGACGTTTGAATTCAACGGTGGCGGTCATAACATTTCGTTAGGCCCGTATGCAGCAGATTTTGAATTTCAAGCAGATATGGGTCGGAAGATGGGCAATGCGATTGGTTCCAGTCTGTTCAGTGGAGCATTCGATAACCACCTCGATGACTTCGGTTCTACAGAAGAGCGTGGAATTATTGATGCTGAAAGCATTGCAATGACCTCGTATTTTGGTGAGAACACTGAAGGCGGGTCAACAAAAGTAGTTCTCGGCGAATCGAGCAATGTTGACGAAGAAGACAGACCTCGTACCCCTCCGTGGCAGAGCGAAAAGCCCACGGTTACCGAGCCAACCCCCCC
>JABJFP010000185.1 GCA_018662715.1 Methanobacteriota archaeon
ATGAAACTGTGGGATTCCTCGTTCCAAGAGCGTTCTCGCCAGTGGGTGGGACGCAGTATGGAGTGCTATTCTTCCCTCATCGCCCATGTAAATCCCAGATGATACCCGTTCATGAAGGATTCCTCCGTCACAGTTTACGAATATAATAGAAATTTTCAATTGGAAATCAGTGTTATAATTTCGGATTTCGTATTGAAAAGAAGTACAATGAGGAAAGAAAAGTTCCAGAAATTCATCTGCGCCATCGAGATGATCTCATAATGTTAGATTCAATATGAAAACGAATCCTTTTTGATTTTTAGACTCGTGGGATTTTAATTGAAAAGACGCGCGTTATGCGACATATAAAATTGAATTAAATTCTATATTTCAATTGGTTGAATGTAGTATTATGCGACAAATGCAATTGGAAATGATATTTTTTTCGGGGAAGAGTATAATAGGCGTCGGGACTGAGCAATGGGTAAGCCGAACAAAATCGGCATGGAGATGGGAAACATGAGAAATACAGAATTTGACATTCAGGAGTTACTCCAACGGGATGTCTATGTGAACGAAAAGAAAGTAGGTACGATCGTCGGTGAGCGTCACCACCCGAATGAAGCACGAGTTCAATCGATGCGCATTCAAGTGGCACCAGAAGTCGCAGACGAATACATGCGAAAGCCAGCCGAACTTGCACCGCTACCAAAAGAACTGGTCCACAGCATTCGTGGCGATGGTACAGTGAAGCTCTCTAAGTCAATGCGAGAATTACAACGCCGATGGAGAAACACGGTTCGAATTGATGAGAAACTTTACGCACCTGACGAGATGTTGGATCGTGCCGTATTGGACAACCAAGGAGAAGAAATCGGTGTTATCACCCGACTCTTCCGAGTAAAGCGCACGTACAAAGGCGTCATTGTCACGACAAGAATGCGTATCCAAAAGGAATTCGGCGTTGAATCCGAAATCCGCATTCCAATCACAGCATTGGCACGAACACGAGAACGTCTGGACGAAGTCGTTCTTTCTCGAACCTTTGAGAAAGTGCTTCAGTTGCCGTCCTTTGCTGCCATCAACTCGATGGAAGAAGAGTGAAAGCACAATAATCTTGGATTGAAGCCGGTTGAATCTTCAGCCGTCATGCTTATGACGGGGGGTCCGGTCGGCGGGTTTACCATTGCGCGGGTGGCTTAGTCGGTTAGAGCACCCGGCTGATAACCGGGAGGTCGCAGGTTCAAGTCCTGCCTCGCGCACCATCACCTCTTCAGGAGTTATTTCGATTCTTTCGCCCTCGCAAAGAACATGAAGGGTCAGCGTACAGGACGACTTGAGGGGAACACATGGTCGTCGTATCCGGCAGTAATTCTGGCCCGCTTGCGAGCCAACTCGCTGAATCCCTTGGGTGGGAGCATCACGTTTTGGAAACACGACGATTCCCAGATACTGAAGGGTACACTCGCATCCCCACTGAAACGATTGAAGCAGTCCGTAACGGACCCGTCGTATTGGTATCAAATACCTTCCCGGATTCTGGAATTGTTGAGACATTGCTCATGCTTGAGTCCCTAAACGATGTACGTCGGGGCGAATTGCATAATTTACGAGAAATCGGCCCTCAGACCCTACCTGACGTAGGAAAAGGCATTATTTTGGCAATTCCATATTTTGGCTATTCTCGCCAAGATAAACGCTTCAAACCTGGCGAAGCGATTTCAGCTCGGGCCATTGCCCACCTACTTGCTACAAAGTGTGATGGAATGGTTGTCTTGGACATACATGCGCCGGAAGTACTGCAAGACCTCTCCGTGCCGATCTCATTCACATCAGCAATGCCAGAACTTTCTGAGCGTTTGCAAGGAACAGTAGCTCCGGACTTCATTCTCTCACCCGATAAAGGCGCAATAGACAGAGCAAGTCAAGTGGCCTCATTGATTGGGTGTGAATTTTCTTATCTTGAGAAAACAAGAATTGATGCACACACCATCGTCCATAAGGCAAAAGACCTCGATGTTGCAGGAAAGAAGGTCGCTATTGTGGACGATATGATTGCCACTGGCGGCACTATTTGCCGCGCTGCAGAAGCCTTGCGAAATCAAGGAGCCACCCAAGTTCACGCAGCATGTTCTCACGGATTGTTCACCGGCGGGGCAATCGCGCGACTCTTGAGATACGTCGACGGAGTTCATGCGACAGGCTCCTTATCCAATGCCGTGGACTCGATTCCGGGTGGCCCGGCCTTGTCTCGGGGCGTCAAAGAAATACTTGACGAATTGGGCCTCAAAGCATAAGAAAACAAAGGACTGCTCGCTGTTCCTCTCTATATTTCATCAATTCTAAAGCCTGAGTTGTCTCCGTTGCGTTTATATCCGCGTGGTTCTGCGCATGGTTGCCCTTAACATGAGGAAGGAGAGATTCCAATGAGTGTACACGTAGCATTTGAAACCCCAGAAGACGTTGCTGACAAGATTTACGAGATGATCCAATCGAACACGAATGGACGCCTCAAGAAAGGCAGTAACGAGGTCACGAAAGCCGCAGAGCGAGGTACCGCTCAATTCATCATTCTTGCAGAAGATGTGAACCCTCCAGAATTGTTGGCTCACCTTCCATTGATTTGTGAAGAAAAGGGAATCCCGTACGGATACGTCCCAAGCCAAGAATTCTTGGCTAAGGAAGCCGGACTTGCTAACGGTGTCAAAGCTGCTTCCATCGCAGTCATGGAAATCAACAAAGGCGCTCAAGAAAAATTCAATGAAGTTGTAGAACTCATCAAAGGCCTCAAGGCTTGAGATATAATCGGAGATGAAGATTATGAGTGAAGAACTCGGTGGATGGCCAGCAGAAGTGGTCGAAATTGTAGGTCGAACCGGAATGACCGGAGAAGCCACCCAAGTCAAGGTGCGTGTTAACGACGCACCCAACCCAAGAGATGTGGGACGTATCATCAGCCGCAACGTGGTAGGACCTGTGCGAGTCGGTGACATTCTCATGCTCAAGGACACGGGACGAGAGGCCCGAAAGCTGAACGCACGGTGATGAACAATGCCAGAACGAAGAATTTGCAGTTTTTCCGGAGAGGAAATCGAACCCGGAACCGGCATGATGTTTGTACGCAAGGATGGAAGCATCCTTTGGTTCAAGAGCAGCAAAGCTCGCAAGAACCAACTCCAACTCAAGCGTAACTCTCGCAAAGTGAAGTGGACCCGCCATTACGTCAAAGGCGGAATCCAGTGAACCCCTATCGGGACCACAACTTCTCACTTGCCCCACAGCAACGCCCTTAAACAGGTCACTTTTGGGTAGGTTTGGTGAACACCATGCAAACTACCTATGTGATGATTAAACCCGACGGCGTACAACGTGGACTTGTCGGAGAAATACTTGGACGATTCGAACGAAAAGGACTGAAACTTGTCGGTATGAAATCGATGGTCCCAACCGAAGAAATCGCTCGAACTCATTACGATGTTCACAAGGAACGCCCGTTTTTCCCAGGACTCATTAAATTTGTCACATCAGGACCTGTCGTTTGTATGGCATGGCAAGGTAAAGATGCAATTTCGGTCGCTCGTAAACTGATCGGAGCAACCAACGGACGTGAAGCAGACCCTGGAACTATTCGGGGAGATTTCGGAATGGACATGGGTTACAACATGATCCACGGCTCCGATGCACCAGAAACTGCAGAGTTTGAACTTGGACTTTGGTTCCCCGAAGGACTCATGGAATGGAACAATACCATGGGCACCTGGGTATACGAGTGAACTCTCCCTCAATTGAGAGGCGGTGAAACCGATGTCTGACGCAGAAGAACCTGTGGAACATTCGGTGGAGACTGAAGACGAACCTGTTCGAGGACACAATCGCCAACCCATTGTATCCGTTCTTGGCCATGTAGACCACGGCAAAACCAGCGTATTGGACATGGTTCGGTCCGTTGGAAGCGAACGTCAAGCAAGCGTCATGGACCGAGAAGCCGGTGGCATCACCCAACACATCGGGGCCACAGAAGTTCCAGCAGATGTGCTCAATGAAACGTGTGCTGCGATGTTAGGTGGAAAGGCATTCAAATCACCGGGATTACTGTTTATTGACACCCCTGGCCACCACTCCTTTGCTTCACTACGCAACCGTGGGGGTTCGGTCTCGGACATTGCCGTCTTGGTGGTCGACATCATGGAAGGCCTCCAACCTCAAACCATTGAGTCGCTCAACATTCTGAAAGAAACCCGCACACCGTTCGTCATTGCAGGAAACAAAGTTGACCGATTGCACGGATGGCGAACAGAGCATGGGCGCTCGTTCATCGAATCTTTTAGCGCACAGCGAGAAGACGTGCGAGCACTTTTTGAAGACCGATACTGGAAAATTGTTGGACAATTTTCAGAGCATGGCTTCAATCTTGAACGCTATGATAAGATCAGTGACTTCCGCCAAAATGTTGCTCTCGTACCTATGTCAGCAAAGGATGGCGAAGGTCTTCAAGACCTTCTTGCCGTGACCGTCGGACTAGCTGAACGGTTCCTAGAAGACAGATTAACCGACACCTTGGGCTCCGCTCAAGGCACAGTCTTGGAAATGCGTGATGAAGTTGGCATGGGGAAAACCATCGATGTTATTCTCTACCGAGGGCAACTCAAAATTGGTGATTCAATCATGCTAGCTGGCATTGATGGTGCATTCACGACGCACATCAAGGGGCTAAAGCGTCCACAAGGGATGGCAGAAATGCGAGATGCTGGAAAGCGGTGGATGAATTTTGATTCCGTCGATGCGGCATGTGGAGTGAAAATAGTTGCTCCGAAACTTGAATCTACCATTGCGGGAACCACATTGCATCTTGCAAATACCCCCGAAGAACGCGCCGTAGCTGAAGAAGCGATACGTGGCGAATGGAGAAGTATCTTTGATGCTATGCCGGTTATGTGTTCATCGTGTCATGAGATCTTTGCTCGTAAATCATTTCCCGAACATACGTCTGCTGGAGAATGCCACGGAGCAGAGGAAGAGCGAAGTGGAGTTGTCATCAAGGCAGACACCGTTGGAGGTCTTGAAGCGTTGGCTTTTGAACTTCATCAGCGAAACATACCAGTCCGACAGGCAACGGTTGGACCTGTAAACAAGAAGGATATTCTCATGGCTAAATCCGCCAACGACCCGCTTCAAAAAGTCATTCTCGGTTTTTCTACCAAAGCCAACAGCGAGGTTTCTCAGCAATTGGACCAAGAGGATTCCGAAGTAAAATTCATTGCTGGCCCCATCATTTATCACATTCTTGATGCGTTTGAAGCCTGGGTTGAAGACACCAAAAAGGCCATCGAGGAAGAGCAACGTGAAACCCTCGTATACCCCGGGCGTGTCTTGTACCTCAAGGACCACACATTCAGAGCCAAAGGTCCTGCCATTGTTGGAATGCGTGTTCTTGGTGGACGCGTCCACCTTGGGCAACGCCTCATCAAATTAGACGGCACACCTGTTGGCCAAATCAAGAGCCTCAGGACACGAGCATCTGAAGATGTCAAAGAAGCGATGCAAGGCGATGAAGTCGCAATAGCCATTCAAGGTCCGACCGTTGGGCGACATATCGAAGAGTTAGATGAGTTCTATGTTGATGTCCCAGAGCGTCATGTCAAACGACTAAAGAAAGCCGACTTGACTCCAATCGAAGAAGAAATCCTTGATGAAATCGTTAGTCTGCACCGTAAAGACAACCATTTTTGGGGCCGCTGAATCTGCTTTTTGTGTGAATCACCAGTGAGCATTTTTGAAGAAGAGAGCGCACACATTCATATAAGAAATGAAAAAGTCTAGAATTATCACTGGAGGTATCCTAATGGAAGCAGGAATTCAAGCAGGAGCTCAAGGAGCACGAACTCAAGATTTGATCGCAACCGTATCATCAATCTCACACAGTTTGATGAATGAAGTGAGCAAAGTTATCATCGGTAAAAACGAAAACCTCAGAAGAGTGACTGTTGGTATTCTTTCCAACGGAAACATGCTCTTGGAAGATTTTCCAGGACTCGCAAAGACCCTTCTTGCTAACACCTTTGCACGGGCACTCGGATGTAAGTTTAAGCGTGTCCAATTCACTCCTGATTTGTTGCCCTCTGACATCATGGGGACATACATGTACGACCAAAAATCAGGAGAATTCAAACTTCGTGCTGGTCCATTGTTCTCAAACATCCTTCTGGCTGACGAGATTAACCGGGCTCCTCCCAAGACCCAGGCAGCATTGCTTGAAGCAATGGAAGAGAAGCAAGTCACCATCGAAGGAATTACCCACAAACTTCCAGCTCCATTCGTTGTTATCGCAACTCAAAACCCGATTGAACAGGAAGGAACCTATCCACTTCCTGAAGCCCAAATGGACCGCTTCTTGATGAAGATGAGTATGGGATATCCTGACCGTGCTGAAGAAAAAGCTATTCTCGCTCGCCGTAAACTCCGAGGAAAGGACGAGCATGAGGTTGAACAAATCACTTCTCCAAAGAAGGTCGTTGCTATGCAGAAAGCCCTTGAGACCGTTCACGTGGACCCAGCCATTCTATCCTACATTATTGAAATCGTTCAGCGAACTCGTGAGGACCACCGTGTCACAAACGGAGCATCACCGCGTGCAAGTCAGGCACTGTTCAAGACTGGACGGGCCGCTGCAGCGGTTGCTGGGCGTAATTATGTCATCCCAGATGACATCAAGGGAATCGCTTTGCAGATTATTTCCCATCGTATTAACATGAAACCTGAGGCAAAGATCCGAGGAATTACCGGAATGCACATCGTTCGTAAGATTCTCTCGGAAGTACCTGTTCCGGTCATCCAACCTGCTTGATACTCGCCTCACAAGGCTTGCATTGAAAGGGGAGGGCTTTCCTAGACTTCTGTATGGGAGGTGACTATGTGATGAACCCTTACAAGATGGTCATGGCAGTAGCCAATCAAAAAGGTGGTTGTGCGAAGACGACGACCGCTGTGAACATCGCAGCTGCCCTTGCTAAAGGGTCTCGCCGCCAAGGTCTACCTCCGGCCAAAGTACTGCTCATTGACCTCGACCCACAGGGCAACTGTGCAACATCATTCGGCCTTGAAAAGAAGAAAATAAAGAAAACTGTCTATGATTTACTCGCCAATGACTCAGGTGAAGAACTTCCGTTGATGGACGAATATCTGATTCCACCAGAAGAGATCACGCGTTCAATGCGGGAGGCTTGGTCAAACCGAAACGGCGGGAAAAAAATCCCCGATTCAATAAACGCTGGTGATCTATGGCTGCTTCCAAGTGACATTCATCTTTCAGGTGCAGAAATTGAATTGAGCCACAAAATTGGACGGGAAACACGTTTGCAAGAGGCTCTTCTTCCAATCGTTGATGAATTTGATTACATTATCATCGACACTCCCCCCTCTCTTGGTCTGCTTTCAATCAACGCCATGTGCGCAGCCAACTGGGTCATGGTCCCCGTACAAGCGGAGTATTACGCCTTAGAGGGCTTCAGCATGCTCATGAATTCAATCAAGATGATTCAACGTCGCATTAATCGGAATCTGAAAATCTTTGGAATCGTCATGACAATGGTTGACGCACGCTCAAAATTGAGCACTTATGTGTGTGACCAAGTGAATAAGAAGATGCCAAATAAACTGTTCAACACTACGGTTCGTCGCTTAGCAAAGGTTGCTGAGGCACCTTGGAGTGGAGCGCCGACAGTTATCCTGAACAAACCAACCAACTCGGGTGCTGGTGCTGGAAGTTTGGAATATTGGACCCTAGCAAAAGAAGTTCATCAGCGAGTCCAATCCATGCGCCGTGAATTCGGAGTGGTTGAAGAATCCCGTCTTCGTAAAGAGCGCAGCATTCGTTAATCGTGCCTTCGACGCTCAAAAAATGCAGCTCAAATCATGCTCGTAACCCACCTGGGCTTCGCACAGGTTAAGTAGGCAGCCAATTCAAGGGTCTATTGGGTATCTTCATGACAGGCGAAGGGATGACTTCAGTTAGTGTGAGCTATGAGATTCGTAGACAATTGAACACCATACGAACAACGGGAGGACACCGAAGTGTTAACGATCTCCTCAACGAAATGATTCGAACGCATAAAATGCTGAAGATGAAGGGCGAAATTGACACACTCCGAGAACGGATGAAGATGGCTGTAGATGTTGATGTTGACCACCTTGCAGAACGCTTGAATCTTGCTCCCTTTAATGTGTGATTGCCATGATGCTGTGGCGCCCACCTGGTTATCGCTTTACTGCGAAAGAATTGGTAAAGGCTCTTTGTGGCGAAGATACCGATGAATCCAAGTTATTGATGGCTGCCATTTACGGAAAGGTCGAATTGTTCGCAGACTCCACGGCTTGGAATGGATTTCTGTGGCTCGTAATGAATACGTTCAAGATTGACGGCAAACCCATGTATTCGGGTTCTGAGCTCGGTTCTTTGAAAGAAAGCCTTCCTATTGTCTGGGTCTAATTGTCCCCATACTTTGCTAACCATTCATGGCCATACCAACGCCATTGATCGGCAGTCCAACCGTCAGGTAATCCACCCTCTGG
>JABJFP010000028.1 GCA_018662715.1 Methanobacteriota archaeon
CCTGAACCATCTGCTGGTTTGCTCTTCGATGAGTCAACCGGTGTTCTCAGCGGTACACCTACAGAGACAATGATCCGAAAACAGTACGAGATTACTGCAGCAAACGATGTGGGAAGCATGACCGTTTCTGTCAACATCACCGTTGAGGACTTGAACTACAACCTCGAGCTTGGTCCGTTTTATCTGCTCAATAATGAGGAAATGTTGAGCCTAGAACCAACATCAACCCTTTCTGGTGCGGTCTATGAAGTCAGTCCAGACTTGCCTGATGGTCTCTTCATTGGAGAAAGCAATGGAACGATTTGGGGCACACCAATTGTGGGAATGCCTTTGACAAACTTCACCATCTATGCCAACAGCAGTTTGTTCAATGATGTGCTTGAAATTCAAATCGGAGTCCTTGAAGATTCAGACTCGGATGGAATGCCGAATCAACTGCCGGTTGGTTACAATCCATTGGGCGGTCTCATCGAAGACTCAGACGATGACGGTGATGGCTTCACTGATGAAGACGAAATTACTTGTGAAACCAACCCACTTGATGCAACCTCAGTGATTTCAGACCTCGATGGCGATTCCATCTGCGACGCATTGGACGATGACATTGATGGAGATGGCTTGTTGAATGATGTTGAAACCAATACCTCGACCTACGTTGATGAGAATGATACTGGAACCGACCCAAGGAATGCTGACAGTGATGGTGATGGCGTTTGCGATGGCCCAGTGGCCCCTGCTCTACCAGTTAACTCCTGTGAAGCAGGCCCTGATGCATTCCCGAACGATGCATCAGCGTCGACCGATACAGATGGAGATGGAATGCCTGACGAATTAGATGGTGTTTCGACCACGGGATTGGTTGAGGATTTGGACGATGATAACGACGCATGGACAGACCTTGATGAGGCAGCGTGTGGGTCATCCAGCTCAATTGATGCAATGGATACACCACTTGACGGAGATGGCGACGGGATCTGTGATCTCCTTGATGAGAAGATTCTCGCCTATGCCATGGATGAACAAGAGGCTGCGATCTTCGAAGGATATGTGGGGCAATTGGACTTCGTCCTTCTTCCAAACCTGTCCGGTATGGATGCAGTAACATGGACGATTGTACCTGCTCTTCCTGGCGGATTAGACTTCAACGGAACAATGGCCCGAAGCGGTCCAACTGGCCAGATATCGGGCATCCCAACTGAAGCCTCAGCAATGACCGAATACACTGTCTATGCAAACAACAGCCAAACCGGTGTTCAATTCGTGTTTTCTTTGGCCATTCTTGCTGATACGGATGGAGACGGTTTGCCGGATGGAGATTCCTCTACTGGAATTGAGACGGATTTGGATGATGATAATGACGGAATTTCTGATAGTGAGGAAGCGAAGTGTGGGTCCGACCCATTGGATGCTCAATCAGGACGCAACGACTGGGTAGCAACTTGTTTGGGCGGAAACGACGATGCTGAAGACGATCTAATCGGCTGGGTTTTGTGTTTCCCTTGCCTTCTCATTCTCCTTGTTCTTTTCTTGTTGATTTTACTCATTCCGGCGAGGGAGTCAGTGGAGGTCGTTGGTCCTGAACCGGTCAATACAACTGCGGAACCTCCCTTTTTATCCGGTCTGGGTACAAAGGATGATCCGTTTCTTCTCAAGTCGGTCATTGGAATGAAGCCTGGTTCGACAGTAAGAACGACCGAAGTGATTACAATCTCTCATATGACGCCTGAAATCGAAGTTAATCTCCTCGACCTAAACGAAGTAGATCACGACAAGCGCTTCAAGATGCATGAACTCAACCCTGGTTCCGATGAGTTGGGTTATCAACTGAAAGCCGACCAAGAAGGCGGTTTGCAAATCCGATTAATCTTTGATGATAGCATCGATCCGACCTTGGACGGCAAGGTGTATCGAGGCCTGATCAAACTTGGAATGGCTTCAGTGTACTTCTCGTGGACTGTGAGCATAGAAGGGGAACGAAAGGACGATACCGAAGTTAAGACAGACAAGACAGCAGGCATGAACCTCGCTGAGGCTATGATGGATGACAAAGCACAAGCCGAGGCTGACGTCCAAGCAGCCAAGGAAGTCAAAGCACAAGCCGAGGCTGACGCCCAGACTGCAAAGGAAGTCAAAGCACAAGCCGAGGCTGACGCTCGAGCAGCCAAGGAAGTCAAAGCACAAGCCGAAGCTGACGCTCGGGCTGCCAAGGAGGTCAAAGCACAAGCCGAGGCTGATGCTCGTGCTGCTAAGGATGTCAAAGCACAAGCCGATGCTGATGCTCGGGCGGCCAAGGAAGTCAAAGCACAAGCCGATGAAGATGCCAAGACTGTTGAAATAGCTCGGGCTCAAGTTGAAGCAGATGCTGCTGCTGTTGCAAAGAAAGCAGAAGAATTGGAACGCATTGCTAAGAGGGCCAAAGACATTGATTTCGCAACGCTCGGGGTGGCCAGTGCTTCTAACGGCGATGATTTACAGATGATCAAAGGTGTTGGGCCGTTCATTGCTGAAAAGTTGAATGCGCTCGGAATCTTCACGTTTGAACAGGTAGGAAACATGACCGCTGAAATCGAAGAACAAGTCAACGTTGCCATCGAGTTCTTCCCTGGGCGTGTTAAGCGAGACGAGTGGGCAAAGCAAGGAAAAGAACTTTCAGAGAACTGAGACACTGTTGTCATCCATTCAATGGCCTCCGCCGCTCCTCCGAGTTGTAGTTTGTGACTTCTGCTAAACGAGCCCTTCTTGTAAAAACAATTGAGGCTCCATGCGTTTGATTCGGGCGGATCTTCACAAATAAATGCCCAATAAGATATTATTTCCTGCTTAATTTGGGAATAAGAGCAGGAGTGTTATCCCTATATTTTTGATATTCTAAATCATCTCCCCACTTGTCTAAGGCTCGTTTATCCAGTATTGGAGTTCCACTGATTTTCATTAAAAGAATATAGATGAATATGGGTGAAATCCAAGCAACTCTTTCTAGACCCGTAAAGCAAGAAATCCCAAAGAAGGCGATTCCAGTCCATAGGAGGATTTCTCCGAAATAGTTGGGATGTCTTGAGTAGGACCACAAACCACTTTCGATCCATTTACCCTGATGAATAGATTTTGAATTGAAGACCGTTTTTTGGTAATCCGCTAGCGCCTCAATACCAAATCCCAGTGTCCATATGGCCAATCCTATGCCGTCCCAAATACCTAATGCAGGCGCTGAATCTGCTTGTGTATTGATTACGATAACTACTATCATCGTCAGAAAAACCCACAACCCCTGAAGCGTCCATGGCACAAGAAATCGGGTCGGTGATGTCTTCAGTCGGTCAAAGCGTCCATCCTTTCCGGTTCGATGAATACGAAAATACAGAAAACTGGACAGACGCAGAGCCCAGATGACAACAAGCAAACTAACGATCAATTCTCTCAAACTTGGGGGTTCGGATTGTGACCCTGCCCAAAGGCTGAAGGCCACTACTGTGAGATAGGTTAAGCCGCCTGTTAAATCATAGTAGCGTTCGGTTTTTTTGATGGATGCAGGAATCCATGCCAACCATTGTATACCGATACAAATCACTGCGCAATAGAATACAGCAGAGTAATCATTCAACATGACTGAATTTTTTCCAACAGCATTGACCACCAAAAAAATAATGGCAAACACGGTAACTACAACCGTTGTTGTCAATCGCAGATCCTGCCGACTCAATTCCATTGCTAACGCATATTCTACTCTCATCATAGTGTTAATAATTCTGTTTACCCACCTAAGCAGCTGTACCTTCCAGACGCAAGGGAGAAATAGCACCCAATGAATGCTCTTTGGTTTCTTTTCGTTGTGTGCTGTGCATCATGCCATGACAGGCAATCCATTCATCCACTGTTGGAATTCATCACGTATTTGAGCAATGGCTTGCTTTGTCGATTTAATCTCCATCTTGAGGGCAATGCACATACGCTTCCGTTTTTGGCTGGAAACACCATCCTTGTTCTTCCTAGCGGCTCTCAAAGCCTTGCGGTGGGCGTCGAGGTCTGCGTATCTCTTACGCAATCGGTCAATCAAAGTTTGAACGTTCTTTTTGAGTTCACCATCACTGCGGATCTTCTTTGTTTCATAGGCGGTTTTCATCCTTCGACTTTCGATGGTCTTGTCGGGGGTTTTATGTAAATCACTCGTCATCTTGACGAACGAAAATCCACGAATCCACCACTTACTTGGATCCCAGTGATACCATTTGTGTCCATTGCGATAGTCTGCTTGGAAGGTGTGGTGGAAGTTGTGGTATCCCTCTCCGTAGGTAATCAGCGAAAGGAGGGGTGAATCACGAGAGGTGTTCGCAG
>JABJFP010000186.1 GCA_018662715.1 Methanobacteriota archaeon
GCAAGGTTAACGAACAACACAGCGTTTTCGAGTGCGCCAGTTCGCTCCAAGTCAGAGCGGAAGAAGTTGTATTCTTCAGCGGTGATCCCCATTGCACAGAAGACAACAATAAATTCTTCATCAGAGTCCTTTAGCTTTGCTTGACGAGCAATTTGTAGAGCGATGTCGTTGTGTGGCAGACCAGATGCCGAGAAAATTGGCAACTTCTGTCCACGGACAAGACTGGTACAAAGGTCAATTGCAGAGACACCTGTTTGAATGAAATCGTTTGGGCTCTGTCGGCTGTATGGATTGATAGCAGCACCAATGATGTCTGCCTTTTCGTCAGCGACAATTTCTGGGCCACCGTCACGAGGTCGTCCAGCTCCGTCCAAGATACGACCGACAAGGTCGGTACTCACGGGGAGTTTGAAGACATCGCCCATGAAGGTAACACCGGATTCACGGTCAATCTTTGCTGTTCCTTCAAACACTTGGACGATAACGAGGTCGTCAGAGGTGTCGAGAACTTGTCCGTTCTTGATGGTACCATTGGAAAGTCGTAGCGTGACGATTTCTCCAAAGGCAACAGGTTCAGTTTTGTTCAAAAAGACCAGAGGTCCTTTCACGTCAGTAATGGTTCGGTATTCTTTTCCAGTCATGATATTCCTCTCCTCAGTTTTCCTCCACCGTTTCGGCGATTTGGTCGGTCATTTTCTTGACCATGTCAGCGATGACGTCAATGTAACCTTTCTCGAAGCGACCTCGCATGAGGTCGGAGCGAGCGGGGACGTTCACAACATCGTTGAGAACTGCGCCACCGGCCATTGCAGACTTTGCTGCATCTTGGAACGACAGAATGGCTTTTGCCATCTGATACTGCAAGTGGATGTCACAGTATGCATCAACATCGTGGAATCCATTCTGTTGAAGGAAGTACTCACGAATCATTCGTGCGACTTCTAGAGTTAGTTGTTGGTCTGTTGGTAGAGCATCGGACCCGACCAATTGAACAATTTCTTGCAATTCGGATTCAATTTGAAGCAAACCGCTGATTTGTGTTCGGACTTCGGGGAAGTCCTGTGAGATGTTATCACGGAACCATTGGTCGAGACTCTGTGGGTACAGAGAGTACGAGTTGAGCCAGTTGATTGCGGGGAAGTGCCGTTGTCGGGCAAGACCTGCATCAAGACCCCAGAAAACCTTGACAATTCGCAGGGTTCCTTGGGAAACCGGTTCTGAAATATCTCCACCAGGCGGTGATACAGCACCGATAACGGTAACGGACCCGTCATCGCCGTTGAGTGTTTCAACACGGCCAGCTCGCTCGTAGAATTCTGCAATTCGGGACGAGAGGTAAGCAGGGTATCCTTCTTCACCAGGCATCTCTTCAAGGCGAGAGGAAATCTCACGCATTGCTTCAGCCCATCGTGAGGTTGAGTCAGCCATCAAAGCGACGTCGTAGCCCATGTCACGGAAGTATTCCGCAATCGTGATTCCTGTGTAAACAGATGCTTCACGGGCAGCGACTGGCATGTTTGATGTGTTCGCAATCATGACCGTTCGCTCCATGAGGGGCTTGCCGGTGTTTGGATCAATCAAGTGAGGGAACTCGTCCAACACTTCAGTCATCTCGTTTCCACGCTCACCGCATCCAATGTACACAACAAGTTGTGCATCGGAATACTTTGCGAGTGATTGTTGTGTGACCGTCTTTCCTGAACCGAATGGACCAGGAATTCCTGCAGCTCCACCTTTAGCAAGAGGGAACAGGAAATCCAGAATTCGCATACCTGTGATCAGCGGTGTTTCTGGAGCGTACTTCTGCTGGAAAGGACGGGGGGTTCGGACGGGCCACTTCTGCATCATTTGCATTTCAGTACCGTTATCGAGTACACAAATGGTCTGTGTAACGTTGAAATCACCGGATTCAATTGATTTCACAACACCACTAACTGAAGGAGGTACCATGATTTTGTGAACGATTGTTTCGGTTTCTTGGACGTGGCCAATTACTTGTCCTGCGACCACTTCATCACCAACAGCGACTTGAGGCTCAAATGTCCAAATCTTTTCGAGGTCAAATGCATCAGCATCAACACCACGGGTGATGAACACACCCATTTCTTCTTCCAATGTAGGAAGAGGGCGTTGAATTCCATCGTAGATTTGTGTTAACAAACCGGGTCCGAGAGAGACTGAGAGTGTTTCTTGTGTGTTCAACACCGGTTCTCCAGGACGGATACCCGATGTATCTTCGTAAACTTGAATCACGGCTTTTTCGCCGTGCAATTCGATGACTTCGCCCATTAGTCCTTCATGGCCGACACGTACAACGTCATACATTGCAGCGTTCATGCCAGTTGCGGTTACGACAGGCCCAGATATTCTGTAAATTACTCCTTCATTGTTCATTTTGTATTCCTCCAGATTTTGTTTGGAACTTCACTTCCAAAGATCGACTCCTATTGCCTTACGAATGGTATCACGCAAGGTGGTGTCTTCCTCCGTACCGATACCAAGAACGGTTGGGGAGACGGATGCCGAAAGTTGTTCACGCAGACGATCGGGCAGTGTTGGTAGCATGGTGGAGTCGACGACCATGAGTCCAACAGATTTGTTGTTGAGTAGGGAACGAAGGATGGAATGCAATGCTTCCTCTCCTTCAGGATTGTACAGGTCTGAGACACCTGCAAGCTGGAATCCTAAGGTGAATTCTGGTGAACCGACAACTGCAATCTCCATCATATCACCTCACAAAACGTGTGCTTCCAGCACTTCGGCGCTAAGGCCGGCCAGTCGTCCTCGGACGATTAGGCGTAAATCATTGACTTCTTGGACCTTCATAGCCACATAATGGATAATGGGGAGTGCGGATACTGGATGGAGGTAGCTCATCCGTTGCATCATTGCATATTCTCTTGCTTTCATCCATGTGATGACAGGGTCAAGGCTTCGGGTAGATTCTGATTCCTCAAGAACGACTTCAAAGGCAGACATATCAAAACGGTCTCCTGCGCGTAGCAGGTCCAACATCGCATTCCTCCCACCGCTAGCGATGGTTGAGAATGAACGCTTTGGAAGCAGACGTCCGCCAGGAATCAGCAACGAAACCAATTGGTCACTAGGAATTCCAACAGCGCTTGCTTCAAGGATGTTGACGATGTTTCGGTGATCAATTTCACTGGCAAACAAACGACTCAGGAACCGAGCAGGTGCACCTTTAGCCATTCGCATGGCTTTGATGGCTGTCTCGAAATAGTGGCGGTCAAGTGCATCTTCATACTCAGACAAGGACCCGTCTTCCGGGACGCGGGCCAAGGCAGAGCCGAATGATTTACGACGCATCAATAGAGCCGCTGATTTCAAATCATCAGAACTTTCGACAACCTTGAGCCATGGCGTGTTGATATCGTTGACTTCAGGGAGAATGCTGTTTCCAACTTCCTCAATGGAGATTTCGTTGTGAACTGCCCTCAAGACTGCTTTGGCGTTTTGATACTCAAAGCGCAGCGTATAGATTTCAATCAATGGTCGGATCGCTCTGTTGCTCATGTCAACAATTTCTTGGAGTTCAACTTCCAAGTTGTGCGTTAGAGCGGCCTCAACCAAATCTCCACCGGTTAATTTTCCAGCGTAGAGGTCAATTTCCGTTCGATATCCGAGGTCGCCGACCGCAACGGTCAGTTGGTCCACGGATTGATTGATCAATTGACGAAGTCGGGCTCGGTCGGCCAACTTTTGCCGACGCGACTTGGCACGTGCGGCAATGTAAGGGGTGTTTCCGAGCATCATATCTTCACCTTCATCAATTAAACAGAGTCTTGTTCACTGCAGAGAGTTGGTCTGACCAAGCCTGCTGAAGTAGTACGTCAAAGCGCATGTCAAAGGACACGGAGCCATCTTCGGCCTCAAGGATGAATCCTCCGAGTCCGTCTACGCTTTCGCCGACCTTTCGGTCGCCGGCAGCTTTGGTGATGGCGGCACGGTCAAGTTCAACTGGGCGAATGACGAATTTGCCTTTCGCAAGTTTCTTTGAGTTGGCCAATAATGACTTCAACACTGCGTCTCGTCCCTTCATCCCAGCGTTTGAGATGTGTTCTCGAGCAGCGTCAAGGGTTGTGTCAAGGGCTTTTCGTCGTGCGATCAGAATATCCTTCTGATTTGACTGACGTGCGCTTGCAACCAATTCACTTTCGATTTGGCCTGCTTCTTTTTCAGCACGTTGCTTGGCTTGTTCGCGAATCTCGTTCGACCGTGTTTCGGCCTCGGCAAGGATTGCCTTGGCTTCAGATTTGGCGTCCTTAATCAGCGCTTTAGCCTCGCTTTCTGCAGATGCAGCGATGTCTTTTGCTAGTGTATCTAATGTCATTATATCGTCTCCGTATGAATGTACCAGTTGGGACAAGCCCAATGGAACAGCTTCAGTTTCCGCCGAGGAACAGTGGAAGTGCTCCGAGAATCACGATGGATTCTGGAAGAGCGGTAAAGATCAGTGCAACACCGAACTTGCTTCCGTCTTCTGCAAGCATACCGACAGCAGCGCTGCCGATAGCGGCTTGGGAAAATCCAGCGCCAATAGCAGCAAGGCCAAGGGCTAGACCAACACCGACGTCGCCGGTCATTCCATCAGTTGCACTCGAATCATCGGTAACCAGGGGGTCTTCTGCAGCAACACCTTGGGCGACCAAGGCGAGGGTTAGCAGGACGATCAGTGTGCGTAGGCTCGTTTTTAGGGTATTCTTGTTCATGTTTCTACCTCCTATTTTATGTCCAGGGGACTATGATTGCCCCTCCGTATGGAGGGTGCGGCCACCAAGCGGGGTAAATACCCGGCCCGAGCCATCGTAAAATTTGCCCATCCACTCTACGAAGTGGAGACGGGCTGCGTGAATACTTGGTGAAAGAAGGCCAAGTGCAAGAGCAAAGGCCTGAATGAAAAGGAAGAGAACGGCGCCGAGTACGATTTCTATCACACCTGCGCCAGATGCCGTCATCATCTCCCACCCCATAGTGATGGAGACTTCAGCGATTTTAACACCAGCAACACCCACGCCCATTACACGGAGGTAAGACAAGGTGTTAGCGAGGAGACCGAAGGTTTCGATGGGCCCCATGATGAGTCCGCCAGCCCAACCAAACTTCTCAAAGATGGCGAGGCCAATAATGAGGCATACGACTCCTACAAGGACTGCGAAACCAGGCGTGGTTGCGGCGAAGACTTCGTGTTCGCCAGTTAGGAATCCATAGATGTGGAAGAATCCGCCAGTCAGGATGATCATCCAGCTTCCCTTTTCGAAGAAGGCGGGGACGATTCCATGTGCCCGGGCGACATTCACAAACCCGATGATGAAACCAAGCATGATGTGGACGACTCCAAGGTAAACAGAAAGAAGAACATAATCCTGGAGAGCCCCGGTTGCACGGTGGAATGGAATGTGCGTGTTAGCCATATTGAGTGTGTTAGCAACGAATGCAGGGAATTCTATATTTTCGTAAGTCCAAGCGTAGAACCCGTCCAAAGGCGACCATGCCTCGTCCCACACAAAGCCGAATCCTTCCGCAAAGAGAAGACCCCAGATGATACACCAAACACCCATCCACTTTAGAATGGTAATTCCGTTCTTTGCAACTGGGTCGGCTGCGAAGGATTTGGTCCCGAGCCACATTCCGAGCAAGAGGATGATGAGTCCGTATCCAAAGTCACCGAGGATAAGTCCGTAGATCATAGGGAAGGTAATCATCATCAGCATTGTTGGGTCAAAGGTACCATAGGTTGGGCGCCCAACAAGGTCTACCATCAATTCAAACGGCTTAGAAACCACTCCGTTCTCAAGAGCAACAGGTGGAGTAGGCTCGTGATGGCCGTCATCGTGACCGTGATGGTCATCGACGAATGCTTCAACCTCAACGTGAGATGCAATGCCTTTGAGAGCTGCTTTGATTTCACCCTCTTTGTTTGTAGGAACCCATGCATCAAGAGCAAAAGCTTGGTTGGTGACTGCGAGTTGCGTTGGTGCGGTGAAAATCTCATCTTCACGGGCGAGGTGCTCGTGAACAGCAAGTAGATTGCGCCCGTTTACTTCAACCCACTTTTGGGCGTCAGATTCTGCAGTTTCAAGTGCATGTTCGGCCTTCTTTAAGTCATCCTTGAGTCGAGCCATTGCCTTGACTGGGGAGCCCTCAATGGTGGGAATTTGTACTGCTTTGCCGCCAAGTTCGCCGAGAGCCATTTGCACCTCAGCAGAATCGCTGGGCATGCACGCTACAGCGACAATTCGCGCTGCAGACATGAGTTCAACCTTGGAGAGAAGTTCGCCAAACACCGAGCGTGCTTTGGAAGCCTTGGGGGTTTCGGACACGTATACTTCAACATGGCTGGAACCTTTGAGCAAATCAAGTTCCATGTTCAGGGGCTGAAGCCGTCCGAGCAAGTGCAACTGTTCCTTAAGGTGGCTAATTTCTGCCTCTGAATCTCGTTGCACATCCAAAGTGCTGAGGCCTTCTTGGAGTACCTCGGGGAAAGAACCACTGAGCATCTTTTCAACCTGCTTGGTTGAGACGGGCCCCTCTCCGTTAACTGGATTGAATGCAGACATTGCAGCACGGACCTTGGAAAGAGTAGCGCTAACTGCGTTGGCGTCATCAGTGGAGATGGCTGAACCAACGTTGATTCCATCTTCAAAGTTTGAATAGGTTTCAACATGCACACAGCCTGCTTTCATGCAGCTGCGTAGAACTTCTTCCATACGGTCAACAGGAGCAGCCACGGCAAGGCGGGACATAGCAACTGTGTCAAACATGAAATCACCTCATTCAGACATTAATGCATCGACAACCATTTGGACGGCTTTGTCCTGGTTCTTTGCTGAGTTTGTGTCAATAGCGGCAATATCTTTGCCTCCATCGGACTTGACCGAATCGGCCTCACCTTGACCCTTTGAACGGGCCGCATCAAGAATGGTTTGAGTCATAGCAACAGATTCTTCTGCAGCACCTTGAATCATGTCGGAGGATTTCTTCCTCGCATCTGAAAGAACCTTTGAGGCCTCTTCTTGTGCCTCAAGCAAACGCTTTTCGGCACCTTGTTCGGCTTTTTTGATACTGCGCAAGACGTCACCCATAGCCATAACAAACACCTATTGAATGCGCTCAACGAAAGGGGGTTTATCAGTCTAACGGGGCGAGTTCCATGCCTGCGCTTTATGGCTTGCGACCTTTGAAACGACTTGACATGCCGAACGGATAGAGGAGTCGCCCCTTAACATCTTCAAAACCTACTGAACGCATCATGTTCCTGTAATAGCCATTTGTGCCATAATGAGTATAACTTTTCGCAAGACCTTTCCACGGATGATTTTTCTCCCTTGTGATGATCCGTGCCATGATTTGAACCACTGAATTCATCCACAGCACGCCGAAAAAACCGTGGAGTTTGTTCGCCTTACCAGCGTCACAAATCACCAACTGACCTCCTGGTTTCAAGACCCTGTAAATTTCAGAGAGGCCTTTTGCCTTGTCTCTAAAATCACGGAAGGAGAATAGACAGAACACCATGTCGTAGGTGTTGTCTGGAAGTGGAATTGCTTCTGCGATGGCTTCTACATACACAGCAGGCTCCTCGCCTCGTTCCTTTCGAGCACCATCAACTCGCCTTTTGGCCGTGGCAAGCATTTCTGGAGATGGATCGAGACAAGTTACGTCCAATCCAACCAAGTCTTCTGCAAATGAACCGGGACCGCAGCCTACTTCCAAGACCTTCATGCCAGGAGATGCATGGTTACGCACATTCTTTCGCCACCGTTTATCTTGGCCAAAAGTCATCCATTTGTTGACTCGGTCATAATTAGGAATCGTGGCTTCAAGTTGGCCCTCAAGGGTCTCCCAAGCGTCCTTATCGATACCAGAGGGGTCGAATCCGCCCGTTGCTGCACGCTTGCCCATGGTGTTCCCGAGCCCCCGACTGTTTTGGACATGTCGTTTTGCCCAAGCCCCCAATTCACCCTCAAGCGATACGCTCGACGGTCTCTGGAGTAATGCCTTCTTCGGGCGTCACACGGAATACCAGAATCTTGAGATTCTCAGGAGCGTTTCGGAATTTGGAAACGACCATTGAATTTTCAAAATCCGTACCAATTGTTCGCACTCTAAAAGAGAGAACCATGTCAGCGATTGAAGACAATTCTTGTTTAATGGTAGGGTCCAAACCATCGGTTGAAACTGAAATCAAAAGCAGGCCACGAACCAGTTGTGCATGGGCTTGAAGCATTCGGACCATGGACAAAACACGGGCTGGGTCATCTCGCTGGAGGAAGAAATCCAAGTTGTCAACAACAGCTCTAAAATATGGACCAAGGCCCATGATTTCATTCGTCACTTCTGTAAGATAGTCCTGATTGTTATCTTCCACAAACCGAGTTTGAGCAAGACGCTGAATGTCATCTAACTGGAATCCTTCAAGACGGTATCTACTGGCAAGGAGTTCTCGCTCCAGTACGTTAGCGTTGTACTCTTCTCCGATTGTGCGCACATTGATGTCCAAGGGCCAACCGTATTTCTTGAAGATGCGAACGATTTCTTGTTGCCCTTCATCGGTTGCGACATACAGCGTATTGTCTGATTCTTCAGCTGGCGAAGTGAATTGTTTTGCAAAAAGTTCGCTTCCAGAACCTGTTTCAGTAAAGGCAATCATTGTGAATCCTCGGGGAACGCCCCCTCGCATTTCATTATCGAACTTAGGAACTCCAAAGGAGCCTACGTTTCCAAAAAATTCTTCATCTTCTGCGTCAAATGTCATCTTTTTTGCCATGATTCACACCTCAAAGGATGACGACCTGCCCACGGTCGACAATATCGGTACAGTATGTGTCTAAGTTAGACAGAACGAGCGGAGGGGTTTGATCGGGCACGTTGAGAATGACCGTAAGCACCTCTCGTTGTCGGAAGGTGTTGATGAAGGTGTGTAGGTATTCTGCAAGCATTCGGTCGTCGTTGTATATTGCAAGTGCATTGACGCTGTCAAGGAACACGAAATTACGCTGAGAATCCATAGTCCGCAGGACATAGAGAGTGCGGAGTAGAATACTCTCGAGCATAATTGGGCTGTCCACGAAGTGAACGTTCGAGTAAGTGACATCCGTACCGCCAAGAATTCCAGACGAAACCAAATCAATGAATTGAATGTGTGACACGTCAACCCCAATGGCTTCGAAAGCCTGAATGATTTCAACGGCACCACGGCTTGCTGAAATGTAAACGCCTCCCATCTCAAACATTTGCATGAGCGGAATCATCGTACTTGCCGTGACCATGAAGGAATTTGCAGTTCCAACACGTACTTGGACGGCGCTGTTAAGTGCTACTTGGGTCAATTGCTCTGCGATTCTTTGGTCCAGTTCAAACATACTTATTGCCCCCATCTGCTGGTTTTATCGGCTGACGCGCCCCATTTGAGCATTGGAGTAAGCATGACTCCAAGCGGTGTTAGTTCAATGGCATGTTTAGCACGACTGTGAGAGGTACCTCTCATTTTCACGACTTGAAGGAACCTCAACAGGTGACCCATTCGTTCCGAATCGCCCATCACAATAATTCCATCTGCTATCGCTTCTTCAACACCGAATGAAGACCAGTGGGCGTTTTCAGTAGCAGAAGTGATTTCAGAGATAAGAATGGTTGTGCAGCCCAAAGTTGCGAGTTTCTTACCAAGGGTAAACAAGAAATCACGGATGAGTTGTTCGGATTTAATCTTGTAACAAAGGGTCGTCACTGAGTCAATAACCAAACGGGTCACACCGATGGTGTTGACAATATCTACAATCGCTTTGATCAGTGCGTGTACGTCATCTAATTCAAACGAGGCTTTGTCAAGACCAAGCCAAGAATACAAAACGTCCATGTCAAAAACGTTGATGAGGCCGGAATCCACCATATTCATGTCAAAAAAGGCATATTGCCTAATATTCTCCAAAAGTTTCACGGAAGGTTCGGTTGCAGTAAAGTGGGCACAAGCCTCACCTGCAAGAGCACCGCGAACGAGGAACTCCATTCCGAGAGTTGTTTTTCCCGAACCGCAGGTCCCAGCGGCAAGAACCGTAGAACCGTAGGGAATGCCCCCCCGGAGAATCTCATCCAATCCATGGATACCGGTTACGCACCGGTCTCGGGTGTAAACGGTTGTAGGTTGCATGGGAACGAACCGTTGGTGCAGACGGTGGTTGATGAAGTGTGCGCAATAATGCACTTCAAAGTTGACGACATTTCCGGACGTATTACTCTTCGCCAGGAGTTGGAGTATCTGCAATACTCCAAGCACTCGAGGCGGTCATACTGGTTCCGTCCCATTGAAGCGATTGACCGGTAACGAGGAACAGCCCCGTGTCGCCCCCCCATTCAACCCTAGTAATCTCCACGGCCCTTGTTTCATCAAGTTGAGTGTAACGCAATGAGAGAACACCCCGGCCATCGGCCAGAGCATCAATCTGCCCAACGCCCAAAAAGGCATATTGTCCCAAATCAATCACTTGTGAGGCGTTACCGATGGATTGACTGTTCGGATCGCCTGTGAACAAAGCCAATGATTTCCCTGAGAGAACTCCGGACTGAAGGAGAATGTTTGTTGATGTGGAGCCAGATGTATGGTTGAGTGACCAACCTCGTAAGCCGATTGCGAAATCGTTTGGGTTTGAGATTTCAATCCACTCGGGTCCGTTTGAGGATGGCCGAGCTACGACTTCATTGAGGTGCAACGGATTGTTCTTACGCCCACCATCATGAACCTCAAGTACGATTTGGATCAGTTCGCCGCCTTGTTGAAAACTCCGGTAGGCTGTTGAGGAGGAGGAAGCCGTGCCCCGTTGAGTCCCGCCGTTAAAGAGAACTGTTCCTTCTCTCGTAGCATTTTCACTCTCTGTGACCTTGATTGAAAGGTAGAGGCTCATCTCTTCGCCCAATCCGATTCCCGCAGCCATCCCATCTTCGGTGATTTCGTGAAGTGCAAGTATTTTGGACGCATCTAAACGATGATCAGTGAGCAATCCAGGTTGGACTCGACCCTGGGAGAGTGTTGAGGCGTCTTCTAGATGCCACTCGGAAGTGGAATTCGCATAATCAAGGACACCGTCTTGTGCTGGAACAAACCAACCTTCTCCTGAGGTAAGGCGGTCTAGCCCCATGGCCGCAGCCCTGTCAAGCCGGTCTGTAGCAGGGTCGTTGGAGCCCATTTGCAGTTGAGCCAGAGAAAGGAAGGCTGTTAGAATCATCAGAAAAAGGGTGAATGCTGATAGAAATTCGATAACAGCAGTAAGGCCACGCTCGTCTCGGACGAGGTTTGCCTTACCTGTAGGTCGCATGATAGACGCCTCGGAGGGCGCAATTCAATAGGTTGCCGCACTTAGAGTACAGTTGGGGATTTAATTCGCCTGTTCCAAAGTAAGCCGGACAATCCAAAGCGAGCAAAAGATGCACGATTTTGTAAGAATTAAGCGATGAGTCTTTGAAGCCCCAATGCGAGGAACATATGATGACAGAGCGTAAGCAATGTGTGAGACCTAACTCAAAAGCAGGCATTAGCCTTGTTTTTCTGCTCCTCTTCTCCACCCTCGGCACGTTGGCTGTGGCGCCTTCTGTATCAGCCAATACCAACCAATCGCTCGGCATTCTTAGTGCAATTGAACCTGACGAAACCAAATGGTATTCATCGTTTGAAAGCATTGATTTCACCATTGAGATTTACAATTATGCAGGTGCCGCAGCAGGCCTTAATCGCGGAATGTCGTGGTATGTATGCGAAGGAGATGTATCATCATCAGTATGCAAATCGGGCTATGATGAAAAGGGAATCATCAATATCGGAAATGTAAATCCATCTTCAAGTGACAATTTCACATCCTTCCAAAAGTGGACCCCTGGCAGTAATTCCGAGGGGTTGTTTACCGTGTTATTTGCATTTGATAATCCCGATTCAAACCCTACTGATGATGAACTTCGATATGTCATCAACGTAACCGTACATTATGCAGACATCATTGTGAACGAAGACCACAACCCACTAGAGAACCTAAACGGACTTGCAGTATACCAAGGCGATGAAGTGATCAACACCGACACAGATTACATCCTCAACGCTCGGGGTCAAGCAACGATTTGTGGAACATGCAACCTTGATGCCTCGTTTGGATGGCAATTGTGGTCTTCAGACGAGACAATTTTGCTCAAGGAGGCTTACAGGAATGTTACAACCCTATTCGCCTGGGGTGGATTCACTCCCTTTGATGAAACCCTACCTGCAATGAGTTACTCCCAAGAAGGCGAATTCGTCCTCAAGTGGGGTGTTTTCGAAAGCGTTGGAACGCCATATGCGGACATGAACACACAAGATAACATCGCTCAGATCACACTGATTGTTGACGACAGCATTGACCTCCAAGTCAGTGACCTTTATCCAAGTCATGACAACCAAGGGACATCATTCTACTATGGTACAGACCGAGTTCACTCAGTCATTACCAATCAAGGGAACATGACGGTTTCCAATGTCATCGCCGAGTTTGAAGTTTATAGCCCCCAATTTGAGTTAGAAGTTGAACTCGAATGTGCGATTGATGAACTGTTGCCTGGCGAATCCACAACGTGCATGTTCAACATGACCACTACGGGACCTAACCGCCTTTTACGCGTCCGCCTCCCCAACATCTTCCAGAACGGAGAGGATGTGCGCACCTCCGACAATGTACTCACCGTTACTACAAACGTCGAAGCGGGTAAAATTAACCCAACTGTTCAACAAAACGTTCAGAATGGAATTTATCGTACCTCAGACAATATTGAATTGGTAGCAAGGTTCAGTGAAATTGCGTCTCAGCCCCTTAACTTCACATGGCGCCAAGGTTTCTATCCCTGGGGTGAAGGACAGGTTTTGAATAAAACAGGAGCTGACTTCGGACTTGGGCACCACAACATATCTCTGGAAGTACGAGACCCCTTTGGAACGGTCGAATACACCCATGTTGAATTTGACGTACTCAATGCGATTAGCATTGAGGCCGAACCCTACTTCAGCGGCGAGGCAGTCACTGAACTTGCAGCATATGCAAATCACGAGATATCACTCCCATACCTCGGTACAAATTATGCCATTGGAGGAGGGAAATCACCCCTCATGCTCGTGGGAGTAGAAATCCTGGCGGAAGATGAAGAAAGCGACCCAGGCCTACGTGGTATTGAACTTACCATGAACCTAAGTGAACTTCTCCCAGACAGCGTTGAACTTTCAACGGTTGACCTAAGAATTCTCCCTAGCATGGATTCAAGTCAGTGGAATTACATTGAACTGCCCAACTTTTACGAAATCGATGACGATTACAATGTGAACATTGAGTTAGCATCAAGTGGGACTCTCTTGCTTATCGGAACCCTCCCTCCTACCAATGCAACTGTGGAAGAACTCAACTGGACTGCATTGGATGCGGGCCAAATACGATTGGATTGGACTCCGATGGGTGATGTTACCAACCCCTATGTTGGAGGATGGAACATTTACAAGTTCCAAGGTGTTCAAGGCTCAGTTTTCTTCCCAGACCCGAACAATGGAGTTAACGATGGACTATGGGATGAATTAACTCTTGAGTCACTGGCTGTTGAACTTACTATCGATGCAACGCAATGGACAGACCCCGAGCCACTAGAGACTGGAATATGCGCCTCCTACGCCGTGATACCTGTTGACCGTGAGGGCAACCCCAATTATCAGATGGTCAATGTTACTCGTGTAGATGGAGTTGCTGGCCTTCTTTGCGGAGATGCAATCCCACCCACAACCGACATCATTCAGTTTGACCATTCGTGGGCATTTACCAATGATACCGATTGTTTTGATAGGAGATCAGATTGGTCTATTTGTTACGTGGTAAATCTCACATGGACTTGGCCTGACCACGAGGCTCAAGGTGAATTGATGTGGAACCTCTACCGCGTTGAAAACAAGCCGACTAATGTGAATCTGAAGTACATTGACCCAATAGCAGCAAACCTAAAGGGAGTCCCTGGCGAACAAGGCAGTTTCAACCAAAGCGGGATTGAGACTGATGGAATTAGAGCCTATCGAACGTACTACTACATCCTCGCCCCCGTAGATTCTGTTGGTAACGAGCAACAGGTCGCATCATACCCTTCACCTAGCATTGAACGAGTGAACATTGAGGATGATTGGTGGGCATATAACGAACACCTCATACCTGAACCTGAACCTGAGCCAGAGCCCCCTCTTGGAATCCCATGGCTGAAAACTCTCAATGAATACATGCTAGAAGAGGAATTTCAATATGCAGGAGGGGCCTTACTAGCCACCCTTCTTCTTAATTTCATCCTCTTGCCTTTGATTATTAAAAAGCGAAAGCGACTCAAGCGTGTCGTATCTGCTCGAAAGCGCAACAGCAGTTCCAAGCGCTATGAAGATGAATTCGACGAATTCTTCGAATGATGGACATCACGTAATGGCGCGGCAGGGGAGATTCGAACTCCCGAGGTGAGACACCACTGGATTAGCAATCCAGCGCAATGGCCAGGCTATGCGACTGCCGCTCGCTGTCCCTGCGACCTGCGGTTCTCACATGAACATGACGGTTGAGGCGACTGCCAATTTATTGGACAAGGTTTTGTCACAAAGGCCCGAGGAAACCCAACCACGTGGGTGGAATGAAGCAAATTAAGACCAAACTCAAGAACATCCACCCGAGATAAAACAAACTGCGGAAGAAGGACTTTGCAGCTTTCGGCATCCGTCCGTTTTCGTCAAAGGGCTCAGTAGGGTCAATGTCCCAAACCGATTTGCCATACCACAGGGTAAGGCCTACAGAAACAAATGCCCACAACAACGGCAGACCAGACTCGGGCCAGAAGAGAGGTACCGCCCCCATAGCCAACAATAAGAAGCAGTAGATTTTTGATTGAGTCAAGGTATATTCTGCCCCTTTCACTTCGTTCATCATCGGGATATTGACCTTTCCATATTCACCTGATCGGTACAACGCCAACGCCCAAAAATGAGGTGGCGTCCAGAGGAAGATGAGGAAAAACAACATCCACGGGATCGGCGAACCCAAGTCGAGGGGATTGAGGCTCGAGATGGAGTCCCCGGCTGCTGCCGCCCAACCAATGAGTGGAGGAGTTGCTCCTGCAATGCCTCCAATCACAATATTTTGTGGAGTTCTTCGTTTGAGCCAAATGGAATAGATGAAGACATAAAAGACGACGGAAAAAAACGACCAAAATGCGGCTTTCCAACTCAGTACGAAAAACACACTAGAGCCCAGTATTGCAATGATGGTACCAAACACGAGAGCGAAGCGTGGAGTTGTATGGCCTTGAGGAATCGGTCGGTTTTGGGTTCGTCGCATGTGAGGGTCAATATCCGCATCATACCACATGTTGATCGAGTTTGAACCACCTGCCGATAATGTCCCTCCAACCACGGTGACAAGGCAAGCTATGACAGTATCCGCCCATGTTCGCTCCAACTGAATTAAATCATAACGTGCAAGAGAGTCATGAACCAATATTGCACAAATTGCAGTCACCTGTAAGAGTACAATAACTCGTAGTTTCATGAGTTGAATCATTACCTTGAGCATGCCGGGATGAGGGTTGATTTCATCTCCGACAACCTCTCCAGTCGTCATTCCTGTTCAACTCCAAGTTCTTTGTCATAAACCGTTGATTGGGCAAAGCGGAATGCAAACGAAGCCAACATTGCTGAAAGGAAGGCTGCAACACCAACGACCAAGTGGAGTAAAGAAAGCCACTCGGGGAAATCTCCTATCTTTGCAAATACGATGTATGAACCGCCAACCATGACGTTGAGCATCCAAATGCCGGCAGTGATTTCACCAAAGCGTGTCAAGTCATTGGCTCCAGCAAGTCCTTGTCCGGAAACACGTAGGTTTGAGACACCCAATACGAGAATCAGCCCAACCACTACGGCTCCAGTGCGGTGAATCATTTGGATGAAGATACCAGGCTCATCCAAAGAAGGAAGGAAGGAACCTTGACATTTTGGCCAGCCGTTGGGGAAACCAACCGAGCAACTTTGGTTGTAATTTCCTCCAGCCGAAGAAGAAACCCAAGCCCCGAGTACGAGAAGTACTCCAACTGCGCCTGCCATCGTATTCATTCTCCGAAGGTGCTTTTCAGTGTATGAGGCAGGTGACTTCAAGAAATTCCAAGAGGCCCCTTCTGCGATCCTCATCGCCATGTACTGCCAAAGTAATCCTGCAGCGAAAATGCTCGCTAGTGAGAGATGGAGCGCAACGGTCCAGTCTGCATTATCAAAACGAACGGTGATGTAGCCCGCAGTAGCCTGAACCAGTAATAATATCAGTGAAAACCACGACATTTTGTGGACCACTTCGCCGTATTGTGCCACTCGCTTCTTTGCGAGGAACACATTGAGAATAATCGGAATTGCAATAATTCCAACAAGTAAACGATGGAACCACTCCACGAAAATCTGGAAGGTTGTGTAGCGGTGGTCTTCCCCGCGAGAGTCAATTTGGTCGGGATTTGCATCCCAATAGGCTGATTGTTCTGCTTCGGAGATGTCAAAATGCCATGAACCAAAGCATGTTGGCCATTCGGGACAAGACTCGCCCGCATCGTTGATGCGTATGCTTCCGCCTACCACGATAATGAGGAGCGCCATGATGAACAACATCAACGGCAGGGTGGACGGGCGACGCCACCAAGGCAGTTCCATGATTGGGCGTGGTAGCAGACCCCTTTTGAACAAATGCCTCCACCCCCATGCATGCGTTGGCGGTTTTCAGTCCCATTTCTGCTTGCGACCTTGATGATTTTTCCAGTGATACCAACCCAAGGGCTACAAGATGAAAACTTGGTTGACGAACCCGGTTCTCTTCTTGACGTGAGGGTATTCTCCGCAGACTGCTTGACGGATGTAGTGTGCGAACTTCACCAACCTGAGCATTTGCTAGAATACTTCAGTGCAGACTGGTGCGAACCGTGCGAGCAAGTCTCCCAGCAGGTTAACGCCCTCAACCGAACAGATACTTTTGTCATTCAACATCACTCATCAAATCAAGATTTGACCTTCTTATCTGAATCCAAACTGAGGTTTGACCAAGAATTCCGTCTGCTGTTCTACCCCTCTCTCGTTGTGGATGGGGAACATTTGTTGACTGGAACACGACAAGCGATGGACCTCAACACAACGCTGAATGATTCTACACCAAACAGTTCAGGGCTAGAATCAATGTCAGTGCGAAACGGAACGGTCAGTTGGAATGCAACCGAAGAGCATGTCCTTCGGATATGGTATATTGAACCAACACCGCACTCAATAGAAAATCGAATACATCCCCATCTTGCCCGTTCATATTGGGAACTTAATTCGTCGACATCATCTCTCAACTTGACCCAATTTGAGACTGCGGGAAACGGTTCGTTTGCAGTGATGCTTGAACGACCAGGAATCCGAACGTTGACCGTATCTTCTGAGGCCCCAACAGGTAGAGTAGAAGTCGATGGCCAAGAGTCGGCCAAGAGTTCGGAGGACCAACGCTGGAATCCGGCTTGGTTGGCTGCAGGAACGGCGGGTGGACTCCTCGTCCTGCTCCTCCCTGCCCTCTTTATGCACCGGCGTTTGATGAATAATCCTCCTGAGAAGCAGTTTTTAGAGAATGAATGAACGTTCATCCTCGGAGGTAGGTTCAAAAAGAGTTGGCCTGTCGGCGAAGTGCGACTTTGCTCGCAGGTGTACTAAAATGGTCAAGCCCGCACGACTCCACACACGATTTGAACGAGCTAGAATTATTGGTGCCCGAGCCCTCCAAATCGGAATGGGCGCTCCCCTCTATGCTACAGAAGAAGTACTTCGTCAAGAATTCAAAGACGAACTTATTTCCCTCTACGGACTTGAAGAAGCATCTGCTCGTTTCGTTCTTGACCCGCTAAAGATTGCTCTTTACGAATATGAGAATCATTTGATTCCCATTGACATTGACCCACACGAATGAGCCAGCATCTCCTTCTTTGGACCTCTAAAGAGGTTGAATGATGTGATGTGGCTTTCCCTCAAACGGATTGTTCGAGATGTTCAGTTTCGTGTGAGACTGATTTGTTACTAGAACATATCAAGATGACGAAAATCCGTAAAATTCTGCATGCTCCAAACTTGGGAGAGCATCTCGCTTCACAAGCATGGTTCGAACAGCCCATAGGTCAACGAAGATGCGGTATTTGGTTGTGGCGTCAAGGTAATCAACGCCGCTTGAGCCACCGGTCCCCATTCTTCGCCCAATCATTCGCTCCACCATTCGCGCATGGTGAGTTCTGAAGAGAAGCATGGATTCCTCAAGTTCCACGAAACAATCGATGAGTTTACGAGGCCATGATAACAAAGGTAAATCCCGGTAGGATTCAATAAACAACAAGCCCGCTCGTGAGCGATGAACGCCTTCTTCTCCAATAAGGAACGAACGAGCACCGTCAACTCCTGCCTCAATCCTCGGGCGAATCGTTGCTTCATCGCCGTGACCAATTGCGATCATGTGCTTGATGACGGTTTCTCCATGTTGTGACATGGACTCAAGATGCTTATTCACATAATCAAGAACAACATCTGCATCATCACTCGCATCCGGAGAGGAGCCATGAATCGGTGTTCTCCCAAGCCAAGACATCAAGGCGTCATTAAGCGAAGGAAGAGAATGAGTTTCGTGAAAATCGGCAAGTGCAGCGGGTGACACCTTGCCTTCTCCAGCTAATTTTTCCATGTGAGCAAGAGGATCCATGCCTCCCATTCTTTGTTCATTTTCTAGGCCAAGGAGCACTTCCATTTCTCTCATCTGCCATGATTCAAAGCCAGAGGAAGTACCAAGGCGATCTCTGAAGGCCAGGAAATCTTGGGGGGTCAGTGTTTCCATGACTTTCCACTGGTTGGCGAGCAATCGGAAAATTTCTGAAACCCTTTCGAGATGATGAACGATAACAGGAACTGTTGACTCCTGAACTCGCTCAGAAGTCATGAGGTCTCGTGCTTCTTTCAATTCACGTAAAATTTGTTTGAACCATAACTCAAAGGTCTGGTGGACGACAATGAAATGGAGTTCATCGTTTGATGGCGCAGGAGCGTATCCCTCCGGGCCAGATTGGAGTTCAAGAAGAGAATCGAGTTGCAAGTATCCTCCATAAGTCATGCGAAAACTAGGTGCGTCTTGTCCCATGCTTCGTTGTAGCTCAATACACCACATGAACCCTTCACCTCACATCCATGCCCATCCGATTCCATTGCAGGGTGTCGGAGGCTGCATATGTTGGACCAAGATTTACAGATAGACAAAAAACCAGCATAACACTCATAGAGCGAATACGAAACCCCTCGGCATGGGCGTAGATTACGAGACTGTTCGAACTTGGCTCTCCGGCTATGATTCAAGCCAAATCACCATCGGTGTGGTTGCCTCACACTCATCCCTTCAAATCCTACACGGAGCCCGTCAGGAAGGCTTCCGAACCCTCGGCATAGCGGTCGGAGAAAACCGTCGCCGATTTTACAAAGCCTTCCCAGGCGCTGAACCAGACGAGTGGCTCATGCTGGATGATTATCGGGAAATGCTCGACCATGCGGAATGGTTCCGCTCAAAGAATGTCATCATAATCCCCCACGGCTCTCTTGTAGAATACCTCGGGGCAACTAATTTTAGAAACCTCGAAGTTCCTACCTTTGGAAACCGCAATATCCTCCACTGGGAAAGCAGCAGGTCTCTGCAACGTGAATGGCTGGAGCAAGGAGGATGTACCATGCCCAAGGTAATCGAAGACCCACACAACATTGCTGGACCTGTAATCGTAAAGTATGCAGGTGCAAAAGGGGGACGTGGATATTTCATTGCTCGCGACTACCGAGATTTCAGAAGGAACGTCGACATTGAAGAAGAATTCACCATCCAAGAATACGTCCTAGGATGCAGATATTACCTCCATTTCTTCTTCGACCCTATGGCAACCGACGGCTACCAAGTCCAAGGGCGTGGCCAACATGCAGGCAAGAATCTAGGTCGACTAGAATTACTCTCAATGGACCGAAGAGACGAAAGCAATGTTGACGAATTTTACAAACTCGGAAGCTTGCGAGACTTGAGGGAAATGGACCTTGAGCCATCCTTCGTCGTGACTGGGAACCAGCCAGTCGTGATCAGAGAATCATTGTTACCGCGGGCTTTTGAGATGGCGGAAGGTACCGTCGCAGCATCATTTAATCTCGAAGAAGGATCAAGAGGTATGCTTGGGCCATTTTGCCTTGAAACAATTGTAACAGACCAACTTGAATTCAAAGTCTTTGAAATCAGCGCTCGAATTGTGGCAGGATCAAATCCGTTTGTAGGCGGTTCACCCTATTCAGATATCAACGAGCGATTCATGTCTACGGGACGACGCATTGCCCGTTCCATCCGTAATGGAATCAATTCAGATTCTCTAGACGACATTATTTCCTGAGGTTCAATCCTCAGAA
>JABJFP010000187.1 GCA_018662715.1 Methanobacteriota archaeon
AATCCTGGCATGGGAGGGCTTTGTGACAATTGCAGGTCTTGTGTCATACGATTATCCGCAGTCATACGGAATGTATCAAGGTCGATGACATGGAGAAATTGTTCCCCCCTCAAGGTGAGAAGAATCTCTGTACCGTTGTCGTCATCATCAGCGTTAATGATGAGAGTGTACACTCCATCATTGTCCGTCATTGCATCAGAACCTTGGTACTGATAACAATTTGAGTCACCTCTTTGACAGGTTATTGTGATGTCTTGAAAGGATGCTGGAGTACCATCACCAAACGTACTCGTCCCAGATATACGATAGGTTTCGGCCGTCACAGGGACGGCCAAAGCGACAAGGGCCAATACGATGAGAAGACCCTTGTTCATGACACGACCTAGAATTCGGAGTTTATCAACACTTGATTTTACTCATGTGTTTGTTGGCGGAGTGCCGGATGAAACTTTATGTTCAAAAAGGGTTCTTAGAAATCATGGGCATTCTGCAGAGGCTGACATCTCAGCGCGGCCGAGTAGCGTACTGGAGCCCCATAGCTGTCCTTCTTTTGATTGGCTTGCTCAATGTTGTCCCTTTCGCGGGAATGGATTTCACCGTAGAGCAACTGGATGAAGTGGAAGATGAATATTCTATGACTGCGGAATTCTATCCGGACAATTTCGTAATGACGCGTCCTTTCACCGAGGATTACGATGAGTCGGGCGTGTTTGATGGTGAGGAAAATGAAAAACTCCCTTACAAGAACCAAGGGTCGTATTATGAAGACATCGGATACATCGGAAACGAACTTTCAATGCGACTGGCGACCATGACAACCATCACACTGCTGATGGTGATTGTAGGGTTGAGTTGCCGTAACCATCGGCTCAATGCAAATTCATTCCTTAACGGGCGGACCCTGACTGGAATTGGATTGGCAGTAATCGCATTGTATTCCATTCTCATGGCGAGCACTATCGTTCAAGATTTTGCCGACCTACAAAACGAGGAATATGAAGAGGCTTTCGAGGAAGCCGAAAGTGAGCAAAATGAGGGAGCATGGGGTGAAATCGTATCTGAATCAGAGGATGAAAACCGGGTATCTACATTATCATGGTCTCCCCGGGGAATGTTTTGGATTAGCCTCTTGCTCGTCATTGTTTCCGGAGCAGGTGCATTCTCGAATCTATCGTACCTAAAAAAGGCTGAAGAAGCAGAAGACCAGCCTTCTTGGCCGAAGGGAGAACATCCGAGTTGGTTCAACAAGGATTGGACAAACGCAGCCTTTGGGGCACTCGTCCTAGCGGCAATGGTAGCCCTCTTCGCACCGTGGTATCAAGTTGACCAAGAATGGTTTGTCAGCGAAAATAATGATCAATCGGAATTCAGTAATTCAACTCATGATTTGGGATGGAGTATGAATCCATTTTATGTGACTTTTTCAAATGACACTGGATTATTTGAGGATGGTGACGGGGAGAAAACAACAGAAACCTCAGGATATTCTGAGCGTTATGAACTCAGTGAAACGGCCCCTGTATTCACGGGGTTACGGGCGCCGCTTGTATGTATGTTATTACTCACCATTGGATGGTTAGCATTCCAATCCTCAAAAAAGACGCTTGACCGCTTTGGGGGAAACAAAGAACATTGGTCCCTTATCCTGATATCAATGGTCATGGCGATTGTCCTTCTTAGCAATCTTTCATCTTTTGAGAAGGACATGAAACGTACCTTGGATGACGACCTTGAACAATTCTCACCGATGCTCAATTTCACATTTGTTCACGATGATGTGGATGATGCATTTTCGGGCAAGAGTTTCTCCCAATCCGTAGATTCTAATTGGTTTGAGGAGGAATATACAATCACACGCGCTTCAATGGAATGGGGTCCTTCATGGGGATATTATGCTCTTCAGATCATCCCATGGCTGTTTATTTCAGGAATATGTATCCGATTTGGCCCCGAAATTGTTCAAACCCTTAATCGCAAGGAATCCTTCACAGCACCCTCATTTGACCGAGAAGTATGGACAGCACGACCCGTTGTAGCATTACTTGTAACTTCGTTACTTGTGACCGTCGTGGGTATTGGACCGGGACAATTGGTTGAAAATCTAACATCCAGTTCCCCCAAAGAACTCTATCAATGGGAACTTGAGTTAGATTATGAAAGTCACACCGATGAAGGCAGTAACGTACTATCGAACCAAGAAACGCTGATCCTCTCATACAATACCGCAGATTTAGGTCTTAGCAACACGTATTCTGTATACTTTGATTTGAGTTGTGATGAAGGCGACCAGGGAGCATCTACCGACGCAGCGGATGAAATAACTTGGGAGATATCAGCACCAAATGGAGTTGACACTGAGGAGATGTTCTTGACTGGAAGTATATCTTGCGCCAGTAATAACGCTCGACAGAGTTTATCCTCAGAATTGGTTTATCCAGATGATGAGGCTTATGCTGCCAGCGAGCAAGAATATATTTCTTTGTTCGAAATAATCAATCCACTTGACGGAGTTTGGAGCATTACCCTCACTGCAACGATTAACGAAGGCTTTGACCCATTTTCAAGCGATAGTGACCTTTTGGCTGTTTACGGAATTTATATTGACAGTATTGAGAATATCCGAGCAGAAAAAGTTGAGTGAATTTATTCCGTGGGCATTCATAAACTTCCGACATGGACATCATTCCATGGGCCAACTCATTACCGGACAAGCTGCAACCTACGTAGAAGAAATGCACGTTAACACCAAGAAACGGTATGAGATCATGTGCATCACCCGTGACGTTGAACGAATTGTTGCGGAAAGTGGGATTAAAGACGGACTTGTCCTTGTCAACCCAATGCATATTACTGCCTCGTGTTATGTGAACGATCTGGAGTATGGCTTGCATCATGACATCATGAAGTGGCTGGAAAAAGTCGCACCGTTCCATGGAATTGAAGGCCGGTCAGGAGAAGAATACCAGCATCATCAGACCGGCGAGGATAACGGAGATGCGCATCTTAAGCGTCAACTCTTGGGTCAACAGGTCACTATGCCTGTCCGAGATGGAAGGTTGCATTTGGGTACGTGGGAGCAAATCCACTATGCCGAATTTGACGGGCAGCGCAACAAACGCATTCTTGTCAAAGTCGTCGGTGTAATGTGATGAAGACAGTG
>JABJFP010000188.1 GCA_018662715.1 Methanobacteriota archaeon
CTTCTTGTGGGCCATCATCGAAGCGGTTCGGGCAAGAACTTCACCGAACTTTCTGGTGTTCGTCCGCATTTCGCCTTTGATTGAGAAGATGGGCATTCACCTCGAAGAAAGCCTTCAGTTGGCTCAAGACCTTGTGAAAGCGGATGTTGATGGGCTTCACATCTCATGCTGGGACGTCTTCCAAGAGGTCAATGATGCAGACGATCGACTGATGACCAAACGCTTTGCTGATGCGTTGCCCGATGACTTTCCTCTCATTTCTACAGGTGGTGTCTGGTCGGCGAGGGATGCACAATTTGTCATGGACGAGGGCGCTCACTTCGTTGGTGTCGGACGAGTGGCGATTGGTCATTCAGATTGGGCGAGGCATGTTGGCGATGTGGACTATGATCCTCAACGAGCACCGTTCACTGCTGAGCATCTCTCAAAGGAAGGCTTGTCACCTGTGTTCATTGATTACATGCGCCGCTGGAAGAACTTCGTTGTTTGACCCTAAGTGCCATGCGGGCGAGGATCAGCCCACGCTTGGGTCAAATGCTGGTTGCACGGTTTTGTTCTGCTCGTTCGTGTTGGCCAATCGTATTTTTCCGCTAATGACCAACTGACGCATTTTACTAATGTAATCTTGGTGGGTCTCCGTTGTTGGGACAGTGGTTGAGAAGGCGGCAATAAGATGCGTGTCTTTCAACTCTGAGTTTTGTCCAAAGGCATCCGCCATTGCAGCGTCAATTGTTGCTCGGATGTTGCGTCCAGTGAACGCATTCGATGCGTTTGCCAATGCATGAATGTCAAAATCAGCAGGATTTTTACTGCGCTCTTGTAGCATCGATGCAATCATCTGCAGACGGGCGATATATGGAGGTAGATCAATGAAAAAGCGTTCGTCGAAACGGTCGACAAGGGCTGGAGACATTTTTTCCAAATCATTTGAAGTAAAAATGAAGAAGACTCCTGATTCATTTTCCTCCATAAACTGAAGAAGCATACTTTCGGTTCCATCTCGTCCGGCATCCCCCGCCTGGTAGAGGTCACCTGTGCGCACTTGAGCAAAGAGTTTCTCAGCTTCATCGACAAAGCACACCACAGGTGCGGCTGCTTCGAGTTCTTTCAGAAGCGTGGCCATTTTTGCCTCGTTCCCACCAACATAACGTGCGGTGACATCATTGACTTCGATTCTTCGAAAGTTCATCTTCCATTCACTGGCCACAATTTTAGCAGCCATTGTTTTTCCACACCCTGGGACTCCTGTGAGGATGACGCCCTTTGGGTAACTTGTGAATCCAAATTCTTTAGCTTGCGGGGAAAAACGACGCCCAGTGCTTACAAACCAGTTGACAAGCGGGTCGAGGCCCTTGAGGCTGTCAAAAGTCAGATTCTTGACACCATCTTCTTCCCCTTTATTCGCACCCTCCACTTCCTGAAGTATTTTTGAGCCCAGTTGATGCTTTATTGGTTCGAAATCGATAGGTGGTCGGCTTTTTCTTCGTTCCGCAGGGTGAAGGTGATCAGTATCGAGGTCCATAGAGTGACAAATTTCTTTCACCCAACCACGAATATAATCTTGGTCGAAAGAGCCTTTTGCAACAAGCGTTGAACCAAGAATTCTCATAATTTGTTTGCGAGGGATGTGCTTCATGAGCACACTTAATTCTATGATTTCAGTTGGTTTTCTCGAATCGAAGAATTTGATTTTCTTTGCGAACGCATTTCTTGACCGGAGTTCGGCGAGAGCAATAATTACATTTCGATAGGCATCGGGTGTTGCTTTGTATTCAAATCGACCATATTGTTTGTAGTCATCTGCTATATGACGAGTGTGAAATAAGAAAGTCGTGTTCAATCCGACATCATCATTGAGTTGTTGCAATGCGGTACTGCACAACAATTGATCCGGTGCCCCATTTACCACCACGAGTTTGTTTAAGGAAATCGAGTCCTTTTGAGGATCTATTTCATGAAACAAAAAATTAGCGATCATTTGGGAATGGATGCTCATTTCTTCCGCCCTTCTGTAGTCGAGGTCTCTAATTTTCTGCATCGTGTACTTGAGTCTTGGATGAACGGGTATTTCAACGGGCAATGATTTCCTTGCAGACAATATCACATCCTCTGGTAATTTGATACTACCTGACCATGGAGATATTTCCAAGCCATGGATCTCTTCCATTTCAATTTTGAAGATGATCCCTTGTCGATTGATGTAATAGAGTTGTAATTCTGGACTTACATCCGCCAAGATTTTGCCAAGAGCGCACTGTTTTGAAAGTTCAAACCATAGGTTCTCACAATCACCAGAGTAAGCATTCAAGATTCGTTCACCAGAATTGATGTTTCGGACCATCCGTTGGATTGGTGTACCGGCGATTTCGAACCCAATCGCTTTTGCTTTGTTTTGAAAAGGATGGAATATATGGATCAGTTGACCAATACCATAGAACGAGGTTTCGTTGGGGTTTTCGTACGTGGCTATGTTTGGGATTGTGTTGTCAATGTACGTTGTGACATGGTAGATGAGGGTTGATAAAATGATTTTTCGATCGAGTTCATTTTGGTCTTTCTTACGGCGTTTTTGGTATTCCCTTAGGTCATTGTTTACGCTAAGAATAATGTTCAATTTTTGACTCAATCCAACTGTCATGTCATCGATTGTTCGTGCAAATATTGAGGGTACTGGCAAGACGGTCAACATCATTTCCGCATAAGCGCCTTTGACATTATGTTCGATTGTTTGGTTTCCCGATATGAGAACATGGCGTTGATCCCCCCAAATACGATCAAGGTTGAGTAATATTTCATACAGGTCTTTACCTCTTTCCAACAACATCAAGTTGAAGGATTCGCCATTTTTATATGTCGGCTTACCTTTTTTTGTGATGTTAAAATAATCACTGAATCGATTATTTGTACCGATCTCAAGGAGGAGATATTCCTTCAACTGCTCGGCGCATTCAGGCCTCAGTACAGGGGTTGCAAGTTCAATATGCCCACATTTGTGGAAGAGAGTTGATTCTGTCGCTGGCCCTTCCATTGCACGATCAAATACGCTCCCTGGAAGTGGTTTTTTTTCGAACACATCTTTCAGTGACACATCGTTAATGAGTTCAACAACACTTCGCTTGCGGTATTCTTCTGGAGATGCAATGTCCAGCCCAAAGTGCTGAAGATTCAAGCCGCTCATAGCATTGCTAAGATGTCGGTATATTCAATGTGCCTCCAACTTAGGTCAAACATTTGCAATTTCATTTCATAACACACACCTTTTGTAGTTTGATTCGGGTTAAGTTTTGTATAGAAGTGAGTGACGTTTCCTTTTCGAGGACGAAGATGCCCCGCATTCCTACGGTGTGGATGTGTTGGACGATTCGAGTGTTTCCTTCGCCAATGCCGCCTCGCTGATTGCGACTTCCTCGGGATCACGCATATGAGGGAATTTTTCGTCGATGATGAGCCCTTGTTCAACACCATCGAGGTGTGAGGCCCATAGGGAATCGTAGCAATGACCATCTTTGTTGATGAACAGTGGCAATGGCTTCAATCCCCACTTATCACCCGTAGCGTAACTCGGTTGAGCCGTAAATCGTAGAGCAGCAATCCAACTCATGGGTACATTGTGCAGTTTGGCAAGATGTTCAAATGACATAATCCAAAACAAAGCACTGAATGTTGAATTCCTCGATGTCTCCACGTGAGCCTTATGCCATAGAGCATGTTTGGTTGCATTTGCCATGGCTTTGTTGGAAAGCAACACAGTTGCTTCCGTTTGGAAACGATAAGCTGTGCTGAACTCTTTGGGCCAAGCTTACCATGTATCATCTTCACTCATGCGAGCATGGAGTTCGGTTAGGCCTTCAATAACGGTCTTGTACTTCATCAATAAATACCCGTTTTACTCTTTATAGGGATTGGCATCAGAACTCGAAGTACAGTTTATTCTCTTCGGCAAACCAAGGCGCGTTGCTACGAATCACATTGAGTGCCTCAAGTTGTTCATTAGCTTCCATGAAATTGAGAACATAGTCCAAGAGTTCTTGCCACAAAGGTCGTGCCTGATCCTCACCGTGCCAGTAATCAGTTAGTTGAGCAAGCCTGTTGAGTGAACGGGTGTAAAACAAAACAGATCGTTCCTCCTTAGAGAGGTCTTGCTTGGTCGATGCCACCAACTCAGCAAATAGACTGAATTTACGACTTAACCCTGCTTGGTCTGAATAGCGAATAGCCAGTTCGAACATTGCCCTCATCCAATCCGCATATCCCTCGTCCCCAGTACGAGCTAGAATGGCAACACTTGCCTCCAAGAAAGAAATCACATCAAATGGGTTCACACCGCGCTCGTTGGAGGATATTTGCAGTTCCCAACCAATTGCGTTGAGGTTGTAAAGCGCATGGTTCAATTCAAGCATCGCTTCGACAGAAAGGCCTGCTTGGTCCAAATACCGCTCTATTTCTTCGTGGTCTGTGTAGTTCCGTATGAGTTGCATCATTTCTTCAATCGGTTTGTTAACCATTTAATCCCCATCTACTATCATCTTAGTTGGTTTAAATATTACTCGGCCAACTTCCTTTACTTCGTTCCACTTACCCAAGCGGGTCAACTCGAAACCACCCTCCGATCTGGTTGTACCTTGCTCTAATCAGGCCTCGTACGTGCCGTGATTAGCCCTTTCACTGCCTTTGGATTGAAGTTCGCATCGGTCAACAACAACCTGAGGTGAACGCCTGGCTGGGAGCCGAAAATCCACGGCAGTGAAGGTGCTTGTAAGGATCTGGACAATTAGGATTGGGGCGGAGCGGACTAAGCAGGCGTGAACAATCTTGAAGATGAACAGGACCACCCTTCGACCATGCGACCGGTTCATCTTTTGTTGATGCTGGTCGTTCTCGCGCCGCTTACTGGATGCCTTGGCGGCGGTGGAGGTGGCGAAGAAACGACCGGGACCTACACGGTTGAGTCGACCATGACATCCATCGA